>MEDZ01000046.1 GCA_001724275.1 Gemmatimonadetes bacterium SCN 70-22 | reverse complement strand
CAGCCGGAGCGGGGCGGCGGTCACCCCGCCCACGCGTGCGCTCGCCACCTCTTCCGGCGCATCGGGCTCCTGTCCCGGCAGGTTACTGCCGCTGTTCTCGAAGGGCCTCAGGGCGTCGACCAGTCGCCGCAAGCGCCCTTCCGCATCCGTCAGCAACAACCACGCGCGGTTCGCCTCCGGCGAGGCGAGGTCCCGGGGGGTGACGCGATCGTGGAGGCGCTCCTGCTCCGCGCGGGGCGCTGCATCCCCGGTACGCCGCTCGGTCGATGGCGGCTCCGGGATCGTGCGCCCGTCGCGGATGTGGTCGAGCAGCTGCCGTATCGTGTCGTAGGCGGGGGCCAGCGCCTCGACGACGCGGGCGAGGTCACCCGTGTCGCGCGATACCCGCTCGGTGACGCGCTCGGACGCGCATGGTGGCGCGCATGGTGACGCGCATGGTGACGCGCATGGTGGCGCGCATGGTGGCGCGCATGGTGGCGCGCATGGTGACGCGTCGTCGTACAGTCGCAGCTCCTGCAGCGTCGTGTCGAGGCGCCGGAGCGTGGACTCGCCCTCGTAGAGGAGCTCTCGCGCAGATCTCGTCGTCATGATGGCGTTCCTCTCAGGCCGACTGTCGGCGCGGCGCCAGGACGTGGTCGAGCAGCTCCCCTTGCACCGCCGGCGTGATGAGCACGAGTACGCGGTGCTTCCGTTTCGACTCGATCGGCGTCACGCTCGAGTCGTCGACGAGGAGTGGATCCACGCTTGGCCTGCACCAGGTGCGATGGGAGTGCGCGGCATGCGCCTGCTAGACGTCGCCACGATCGAGGATCCGTCGCGCCACTTCGTCGACGACCTCGAGCGAATCGTACGCCCCCGACTGGATGCGATGTCGAATCTCGGCGATACGCTCGGGAGCGAGCGAAGGTGACGCCGGATCGGTCGGGCTGGCGGCGTGCGCCTGCGCGGCCGGGGAGAGCTCGACTGCATCGTTCCGGCTGCGCCGGCCATCGGTGGGCGCGCGTCCCCGGTCGGCGCCACCGCTGCCGACCGAGGGGGGCGAGTTCAATGGGGCCTGCGGAGCCTGCGGAGGGTGGATCGCTGCCGGTCGGGTCTCGTGGATCTTCATGATGGTGACCTCCTGATCACGATCTCAGTATCGGCACTTCCCGGCGCTTCTGCAGTCCGGGACCGAAATGGGACGGGTTCATCCACGTAGGTCGAGGGCGCCGCCGGGGACGAGCCGCTCGTACCGTTCGGGGGGCGGACGGCGGGCGCCGGCGACGGCGAGGGCCGCCTGCTGCCTCGCCTGTTCGATCATCGCGCCCAACTCGTGGTGGATGTCGAGGATCGCCCGCGCCTCTGAGATGGCGGCGATGCGGGACGCGTCGTGCGCCGGTCCCGCGGCGCGCGGGCGGCCCAGCTGTGCGAGGAGCGGTTCCAGATCGCGAAAGCAGGCGTCCTCCGCGTCCATCGCCGCGTTGAAGGCGTCGAGGTCGTTTGCCTCGAGCGCGCGGCGCACCGCTTCGGTCGCTGCGCGCAGGCGGCCGAGGAGCAGCTGGAGCGCGGTCGCCGGCGCCACGTCAGACCGCCCCTTCGGCGGCGAGCGCCCAGGCGTCGCGCAGCTCGGCTACGAGGTCGAGCACCCGGGAGAGCCGGTTCGCGTCGGGGTGCATTCCGACATCGGTCAGTTCGTTGAGGAAGAAGGCGTACAGCCCGCTCAGCCGGCGTGCGATCTCGCCGCCTCTCTCGCGATCGAGCGTCGCGACCAGCTCGGCGATGGCGTCCTTGGCCCGCCCCAGCTGCGCCGTGCGCGTCTCCACCTCTCCCCGTTCGATCGCGAGGCGCGCGCGCTTGAGGCAAGCCAGCAGGTGATCGTAGACGATCACGACGAGCTGCTGCGGAGTCGCGCTGAGCACCTCGAGCTCCAGGTAGCGATTTGCCGGCGCTGTCGCGCCGCGACAGCCGCCACCATGCCGTCCACTCGCCGTCGTCGTGCCGTACATCGCGAACTCTCCCTGTGGCGTGCCTGCGGCGAGACGATGTCGTCACGCCTCCTCACCCGGAGTATCGGCCGGGGCGGGAATTTCCTGCTACTTGCTTCCGCTGGAGTTCATCGACTGGATCGCGGCGAGCTGCTGGCTCAGCCAGGCCCCCTGCGACTGAATGCGGCTCATCGCCGCCTCCATTGCCGTGAATTGGACGACCAGCGCCTCGCGCCGGCGGTCGAGCCGCGCCTGCACATCGTCGTAGCGACGCGAGAGCGAGGCCTGGGTCGTGGAAACCGAATCCTCGCGGAGCTTCACGAAGCCGTCTACGTCGTCGGTGATACCATCCGCCTGCAGTCCGAGCGCACCGCCGAGACCAAGGACGTAGTCGAGGGTGGCCGTGGCGCTGTCGGCCGCACCGGTGTAGCGAACGATGAGCCCCGACGCGCTGGTGAGATCCTGGCCGAGGCCGGTCGCGGCGAGGCCGTCGATGGTGCCCTGCACGTCGGCGCCGTTGGCGTAGGTGCCCGCAGCGAAACCGAGCTGCGCGGTCGCGTCGCTGCCACCGGGGGCGTAGCTGACCGTGAAGGAGCCCATCGCCCCGTATGTCTTGTGCGCGATGCGGAGCTGCCCCCCGACGTCGAACGCGGCAAGGGCGAGGCCGTCGCTCCCGAAGGCGGCATTGAGCTTGTCCACGATCGTTCCCATGGTGTCGCCGTCGGCGAGGCGCACCTCGGTGGACGTGCCGGAGACGTCGTCACGGAGCGACATCACGTCCGGCGTGCCATCGTCGGAATACCGCGAGAGCAGGGATGAGCCGGTGAACGCCGCCTGCGTCGCCGCGCGCGAGATGACGATCGCGTGTGCGCCGGCCATCGTCCGGTCACTTGCCGCGATGTACTGCACGTCGGTCGACGAGGAGGTGGTGCCGGTTGCGAAGAGCCGCTCCACCGCTTCGTGATTCGTCGCCAGCGCGGTCCTGAAGGTCGACTCGTCGAGCGCGAGCTTGCCGTAGCGGTCGACCGACAGCCCGACGAGGCCTCCGCGCTGATAGACCGCAGCAGGGGAGAGGCCCGCGACGTCGGAGAGCAGTGGGGCCTTGAGCGAGGCGAGTGAGCTGCGGAGGGAGCCGTTGAAGGGGAGTCGGCCGTTCGTCGCCGTCTCCTTCGTGACGAAACCGACGACGGCGTTGTACGCCTCCACCAGTTCCTGCACTGCCCGCACACTGGCGTCCTGGTTGCGGCTCACGGTGAGCTCGACCGTCGTCCCGGGCTCCGCGGCCTGCGCGGTCAAGGTCACGCCGTCGATGGCGTTGGTGAACGTGTTCGAGCGCGAGACGATGGTGCGGCCATCGACCCTCATCATCGCATCGGATCCTTCGGCGAGCTGGATCGCCCGCCCCGTCTCCGTCGTCGTGCCGCCGAAGTCGAGCGTGTCGCCGCTCGCGAGCGACGCGGTGAGCGTCAGTCCCAGCAGCGACGCGCCGGACTGGCTTTCGCGGAACTCGAGCCGGCCGCCGGTGACGTTCACCTCGACGGCGCGCCCACCGGCATACGCCGACGAGAGTGAGGCCGCGAGATCGGCGAGCGTATCGGTGCCCGTCGCGGTGTAGGTGTGGCGCACGACCGTTCCTGCGCCGTCGGTGCCGACGAGCGAGATCGTATCGCCGGCGAGCACGCCGGGCGTGGCGGAGCCGCCCGCGGTGGCCAGGGCGGCGAGCGCCGTCGCCCCGGTGGCCGCAAGACCGGTCGAGGTATCGGTGAGCGCGGCGCCGGTCGTGACGCGCTGCGCGAGCGGATCGCGCGCCCGCGTCACGAGTCCCATGGCCTCGAGCGCGCGCTGCGATCCCTCGCTGCCGTCGCTCGTGATGGTACTCGCGACCTTCATGCGGTAGGTCGTCGCGCCGCCCTCGGAGATGGACTCGATCGACGCGGCGCCGGGGCTCCTCGCGTTGATGATGCCGACAATGTCGGAGATCGACTGTGTCGCCAGATCGACGGTGATCACGTCGCCGTTCACGATCACGGTGGCCGGCGATGGGTCGACCTGCACGCCGAGCGCCTGCGCCATCGCGAGCGACACGGAGGAGATGCGCCCTGACTGCTGGAGACCGTTGGCATCGTAGTTGGCGGTCGTGCCGGGGCCCGACGCGAAGCCCAGCGCCTCGATGACACTCGGAGCGCCGTCGGCATGGCGGACGTCAGACAGCTCGATTCCGCGGGCGCCGGCCGCGTCGGCGGCGAGCACGAGCTGCGCGCGACCCCCGGTGGTCTGGATGGCCGCCGTGACCTTCGTGGGCGCGCTGCCACTGTTGGCCGCATTGATGCGATCGCGTATCGCCTCCAGTGAGTCGTCCGCCCCCACGCTGATGCCGACGCCGTTGATCGTGAACTGGCCCGAGGCGCCGAGCGCTGCTCTCGCGTCGGACACCACGCGCCCGGCGAGCTTCTCGGCGCGGGCGAGGTTCATCACCTCCACACGATAGGCGCCGGGGACGGCGGACGCCGAGGCACTCACGGTGGCGAGGGCGCGTCCGGTCGTGCTCGGGGCGAGGGTGGCCGCGACGGCGCGAAATGCGTTGCGCGACTTGAGCGTGAGGGCGGCCGCCTGGAAGCGCGCGACGACCGTACGGTAGTCGCGCCACGCCGCGCTTTCCGTCGTGACCCGGTCCATCTGCGCCCGGATGGGTTCGAGGGTGCGAGTGGTGTCCAGCTTCATGATCTGGTCGATCATGTCGCGCCACTGGATGCCACTGGCCAGGCCGCTGACTGTGCCGATCGGCTCGGATGCCATCGTCGTCGTCCTGTTGCGTTCGTGTGAAGGAGGGGGGTACGAAGGGAGTATCGGCAGGTGGCGGGCGCGGAGCGGGGAGGTATAACGAACGACGCTCCCGGTGAGGGGAGCGGGGCGCTTGCGCCCCCGCTTCTCCCACCGGGAGGTCCGTTTCACCGGGCCCCCGCTTCGGGACGCCGTCCAGCCATCGGGCGCCGGATCAGGCGCGGAGGAGCTGGAGGACGCCCTGCCCGAGCTGGTTGGCCTGCGCGAGCATCGCGGTGCCGGCCTGGCTCAGGATGTTGTTCTTGGTGAACGTGGTCATCTCGGCGGCGATATCGAGGTCGCGGACCACGGAGTCGGCGGCCGAGAGGTTGTTGACGGCGGACTTCAGGTTCTCCTGGGCGAAGGAGAGGCGATTCTGGAAGGCGCCGATCTGGCCGAGCGTGCCGTTGACGGTGCCGATGGCGGAATCGATCGCGCTGAGCGCGGTGCGGGCATTCGCCGCCGAGCCCAGGTCGAGTCCACCGAGGGCGAGGGCGGTCGAGCCCAGGCTCATCGAGGCGAGCTGGATGTTGTCGGCCTGCGCGGCGCCATACTGGCCGGTGGAGCCGACCATGAAGGTCGCCGAGCCGCCCGCGACCGTGATGGCCTTCGTGTCGAGGGAGCCGAACTGCGTGACGTCGCTCATTTCGATCTTGATGCCGAGGGCATCGAAGTCGAGCGTCTTGGCGCCGGTCAGGCCGGTCGTGTCGATTTCCTGCGCCTTGAAGCCTGCGCCCGCCGCGCCGTTCGTGACGCGGACGACACTGCCGGTGACGGCGAAGGTGTAGGTCCCCGCCGTCGCGTTGGTCGAGACGCTTGCCACACCGGTGGAGCCGGTGACCGTGTTCGCGGTGACGGCGCTGCCGAACGAGCCGTCCAGCAGCTTCTTGCCCTGGAACTGCGTCGAGTCGACGATGCGGTCGAGTTCCTCACGGATCTTCGTGAACTCCGCCTGGACGCGCGACCGGCCACCCGACGAGATGTCGCCGTCGACCGTGTCCGACGCCGACTGCGTGGCGAGCTCCTTCATGCGCTCGAGGATCTTCTGGATGCTGCTCACGCCGCCCTCGGCGATCTGGGAGAGCGAGCTGGCCTGCTCCGCGTTACGGCTCGCCTGATTCAGGGCGCGGATGTCCGCGCGCGTCTTGTTGCTGATGCCGAGTCCGGCCGCGTCGTCCGCCGCGTTGTTGATGCGCAGGCCGCTCGACAGCTTCTCCATCGACTTGGAGATCGCGCCCTGCACGCCCTGGAGGTTCTTGTACGCGTTCAGCGACGCGACGTTCGTGTTGATGCGCATGATGGGATCCTTCCCGATGAGAGTGATGGAGCATCCGTGCTCCGTTGCGAAAGCGCTTCGTGCCTCGCTGAGTCATATTGTCGTCGGCTTCACGAAAAACTTTACCATGACATGAGGCGGGCACTGCGCTCACGTGTGCGGCGGCGCCAGGCTGCGCTCGTGCGCTCGTGCGCTCGTGCGCTCGTGCGCTCGTGCGCTCGTGCGCTCGTGCGCTCGTGCAATCGTGCGGGAGGCGAGGATGCGCAGCGACGCAACGCATGCGGCCGCCCGGCGTGACTCGCCAGGCGGCCGCGTTGCCTCCGACTGCACGCACCGGCAATCAGGCGGCCGGATTCGCCCCCGAGACGACGAACGCCGTCCGAGTCCCCCACGCCGAATCCCCCACCGCGATCTGCCGCGCCAATCCCGCCCGCAGGTTCACGGCGAGCGGCCCCTGCAGGTTGGCGGTCGGGAGCCCGGAGGGCGGGGAGGGCAGCGTCACGATCGCCAGGATCGCCACATCGCTCTCTCGTTGCACCTGTAGCGCTGCCCGATCCCGCCGCGAGAGCGTGACCGCGTAGTCGGGGAACGCCTGAAACGGGTCGACGAGCAGGAACGCGAGTGCGCGTTCGTCGCGCGAGTGCAGCCAGAAGAACCCCGGTCGCTTGGCGTCGAGCAGCACCCACTCGCGACACCCCGGGAACCCATAGAGGCCGTCCGTCGTGGTGATGCACGCGCTCGCCGGGACGACGAGCGTGCACCCGAAGAGCTGCGACGCGACCTCCACGGTCTCGGGGGCGCCGGGGACGAACGCGAGTGGCAGGGCCATAGGGGGGCTGCTGGAGGGGTGGAGAGGGGGCGGGCGGGAGGACGGGGACGGCCGCGCTCAGCGGAGGTAGTCGGTCAGGCTCAGGTTCAGCACCTTCGAGCTCGCGAGCATGGCGGCCTGGTAGGCGGTCTGCCGCGTCACCAGCTCCGTCACCGCCACCTCGATGTCGACGTCGCGCAGCTCCGACTGGAACGCCTGCAGGCTGGTCGTGAAGGCACCGAGGTTCGCGAGCGTCAGCTCGAGCGTGTTCGCGCGGGCACCCGTCTCGCCAACGAGCCCTTGCACCGCCTGCAACGCGGCGTCGATCCTGGCCTGCGCGGCGTTGATGTTCTGCACCGCGTCAGGCGTCGGCGTCACTGGTGGCGCGGCACCGGCGAGGGCGACGGCCAGCTCGCGCACCGCGTCGAGCACCCCGCTCTGCACGAAGATACTCGCTCCGTCGTGCGTCGGCGTGAGCGACTGCTGCGCGCCGATCTGGGTCGGACGCATCCCGGCGGCGCCGGTGGGCGTGCCCCAGGTGAGGGTCGTTCGCGATCCGGCCACCGCGAACGGCGCGGTCTGCCCCTGATCGCCACCGAAGATGAACTCGCCGCCGTACGTCGTGTTGCCGAGTTGCACGAGGCTGTGGAGGATCTCCTCGACCTCCGCGGCGGCCGCCAGCCGCGTCTCGGTATTGGCCGTGGCGCTGGCCTGGCCGATGGCGAGCTCCCGAGCGCGCGTGAGGAGGCTGCCGACCTGCCCGAGCACCTGGTCCTCGAAGAGGACGCGTGACTGCGCGCGCTCGATGTTGCGGCGGTACTGCGTCATCGCGCGCAGCGCGCCGTCGTTCAGCATGACCGAGTGCGCCGCCGTGGGGTCGTCCGACATCCTGCGGACCCGCAGCCCGCTCGACACACGCTCCTGCGCCTCGAGAAGCGCGGCACTCGAGGACTGCAGCCCATGAAGTTGCGTGAGGAGGATCTGGTTCGTGGTGATCCGCATGCGTGTCAGGGAGGGACGTGCCTCGAGTCAGCCGTCGGCGAGTGTGGAGACGGTTACTTTTTGCCGGTGCGGGCGGTCATTGCACGGCGGGGGCAGTCGGGAGGGGCCCGACGCGATGCCGGACCCGACGCCCCTGTCGTTGAGCTTCGGCAGGGAGTTCCAGAATCTTGAGCTCAGTCCCCAGGGGTCCGCGTTCCGGGGCAGACGCAGAATGGCAACCATACTGTTCGTAGACGACGAGGTGACCTATCACCTCATCCTTCAGGACACCCTGGAAGCGATGGGGCACGTCGCCATCCCCGCCTCGAGCATTCCCGCCGCACTCGGCGTCCTCCGCTCGACGCCCGTGGACCTCATCATCTCCGACTACCGGATGCCCCACATGTCGGGGCTCGAGTTCCTGGAGCTGTTGCGCAGCGAGGGATACGAGACGCCGTTGATCATCCTGACCGCGATCTCCACGGTCGAGAACGCGGTGTCCGCGATCAAGGCGGGGGCCCTCGACTACCTCACGAAGCCCTTCCGCGACGAGCAGCTCGAGGTGGCGGTCACGCAGGCGCTGAACGTGATCGAGCTGCGGAAGCAGAACGAGGCGCTGCTCGCCGAGGTGATGGCCTTTCGCAACGAGCGGCAGATCATCGGCGAGAGCCCGGGGATCCTCCAGACGCTCGACCGGATCCGCATGGTCGCCCCCACCCGCGCGAGCGTGTTGATCGTGGGCGAGTCGGGGACGGGCAAGGAACTGGTCGCGCGCGCGATCCACGACCAGAGCGACCGTCGCGACGGACCGTTCGTCGCCATCAACTGTGCGGCCATCGCCGAGAGCCTGCTCGAGAGCCAGCTCTTCGGCCACGAGAAGGGTGCCTTCACCGGAGCCATCAAGCGCTTCGAGGGGGCGTTCGAGCGCGCGCACGGCGGTACGCTCCTCCTCGACGAGATCTCGGAGATGCGCCTCGAGCTCCAGGCGAAGCTGCTGCGCGCGCTGCAGGAGCACGAAGTCGATCGCGTCGGCGGTTCCGGTCCGGTGAAGGTCGATGTGCGCGTGATCGCGACGACGAATCGCGACATCGATGCGTTCGTTCGCGCAGGGAAATTCCGTGAGGACCTGTTCTATCGCCTGAACGTCTTTCCCATCGTCCTGCCGCCGCTGCGCGACCGCCGGGAGGACATTCCCCTCCTGTCGATGCGTTTCGCGATGCGCACGGCCGAGGAGATGCGGAAGCGGATCCAGGGCTTCGCGCCCGGTGCGCTCGCGATGCTGCAGGCCTACGACTGGCCGGGCAACGTGCGCGAGCTGCAAGGGACGATCGAGCGCGCCGTGATCGTGGCGAAGGGCACGATGCTCGAGATCGCGGATCTCGACGGGATGCGCCACGGGATGACGGGGCGCGGTCCGTCGCTCACGACGCGGACGGGCCCCGCCGCGCCTCCCCCCGGCGCCCCCGCGCCATCGATCTCGCCGACGCCCCTCCCCGAAGGGGCGATCGTCCTCACCTCGCTCGATGTGACCGAGGCCGAGCGAACCCTCATCCAGGAGGCGCTGCGCCGGACCGGGGGAAATCGCACCCGCGCCGCCCAGCAGCTGGGGCTGAGCATCCGCACCTTGCGCAACAAGCTGAACGCCGGCGGCATCCTGCAGACCGTGGGGTGACGGCCACCACCACGCGGACGGCGAAGGATGCGGGGCGGCGACTCTTGCCGCCCCGCGCTGCGTTCGTGCCGGCAGGAGCTGCCGGCCGGGCAAGAGGTGCCGGGAGGAAGGGCGGTCGCCGGTGGGAGCACGGGAGAGCCTAACGGCAAAGGATCGAAGGACTTGCGTCACGCGCGGCACGCGGCGCCCCCGTGGCGTGGCCCCTGCCATCTCCGTCGTCGACGCGACGGCGGTGATCCGATCGTCGTCGCGCCCTACCACGCGCGATCGCATCCGTGATGCCGAACCACTTCATCCACCGACTCAGCAGCGCGACTGCCCTCAAGGGCAGTCTCGACCTCGGCGCCGAGCGCACGCGGCAGATCGCGTCGCGGGTCGCGCAGGCGTCGCTCAACGGCGACGGGTTCGCGTTGGGTGATGCGAGCGGGGCGAAGGGCGGCCAGGGGGTGGACATCGAGCAGGAGATGGTCGCCCTCGCCGACGAACAGCTCCGGTTCGAGGCGAGCGCGAAGCTGCTGGAGAAGGTCTACCAGCAGATCCGCACCTCCATGCGCGATACGCGCTGAGAATCCACGCGATGCCACGGCAGACCTCCGGTTTCCTCCCGCTTCTCCCCGCGATGCCACGACAGGGCAACCTTTCCTCGTTGCCCCGCGCCATGTTCCGCACGCTGGCCGTTGCCGGCAGCGGACTGTCGGCGCAGCGCTTCCGCATGGAGATCACCGCGCAGAACATCGCGAACGCCGAGACGACTCGCACGCCGGACGGCGGTCCCTATCGTCGCCGCGTCGCGGAGCTCGCTCCCGCCGCGGCGCCCGCGTTCGCTCCCGGCGTGCCGGCGCTGCCGCCGCTCGTGCCGCCTGGGGGATTGGGCGCAGCGACGCGTGAAGGTGCCCTCGTCGCCGCGGCCGCGGTGGGGATGGGGGGGATCTCCGAGACGGGGACGCCCGATGCCCCCGATCCCTTTCCGCGCGGCATCGTCACGCGCGACGGGACGGTGGCGTTCGCACTGCCGAGCGTGCCCGCCATCGGGCGCGACGACGCCGGCGGCGTCGACGTGACCGGCGTCGTCGAGGACATGCGCGAGGGCGCGCTCGTCTTCGACCCCGGACATCCGGATGCGGACGCGAACGGCTACGTGCGCATGCCGAACGTGAACATCACCGAGGAAATGGTGACGCTCATGGAGGCGCGGCGCCTGTACGAGGCCAACGCCACCGTCTTCCAGGCCAGCAAGCAGATGCTGCGCCGCACGCTCGACATCTGATCGCCCGTCGTGTCTCCCAACGGTCCGCGCTGAATCATGGTCAACGGTCTCTCCTACGCACCCTTGCTGCGCCCGGCGGGCGCTCCCGCGCCACGCGAGGCGCTCGAGTCGGGCGCTCCGGGCAACGGGACAGTCTCCACGGGGAATGCGGGGCAGGCGCAACGCGCCGGGGGCGCGGCGCCCACGTCGCAGCCGCGCCTCCTCGCCCCCGCCACGACGCCGGAGGCGCTGCCGGTCGAGCCCCCCCCGGGCACCGATCCGCAGCTCTGGATGGTGCTTTCGGCGGAGGAGCGCGCGCACTTCGCGCGGCTCGGTGCGATGGGGCCGCTCACGTACGGGCGCGCGCTGGAGGGGCAGACGCCGACGTCGAACCTCCGCGGGATGCGTCTCGACATCAGGGGGTGATCGATGACGGCACCGATTCGCGCCGGCACCGGCGGCGCGCCGGGGATCGGGACGCAGCGTCCCCCCGGCATCGACACCGCAGGCGAACGTGGAAGGCGCGGCGCCGTGGCGGGCACGAACGACAGCTCCTTCGGCGACACGCTCAAGCGCGCCCTCTCCGAGGTGACGGCGACGCAGGACGGCGCGCGGGAGCTCCAGGAACGGTTCGTCCGTGGCGAGCCGGTGGAGCTGCACCGCGTCATGGCGGCGACGGAAGAGGCGAGCATCGCGCTCGAGATGCTCGTGCAGCTCCGCAACAAGGCGGTCGAAGCCTATCGGACCCTCGTCACCATGCAGGGTTGATCGATGCCATCGATCCTGCAACCCATGGTCGAGCGCGTAGGCGGTGAACGCCGCGCTGCCATCCTCGCCGTGGGTGTCGTTGCGGCCATCGCGATCTTCGGGCTCGCGCGCTGGGCGACCGCGCCGACCTGGGTGCCGGCGTTCACCGGCGTTCCGCTCGAGAGCGTCGGCATGATCACGGACAAGCTGACGGCGGCGGGGGTGGAGCATCGCCTGGAGCACGGCGGCCAGACCGTGCTCGTGCCGGCGGCGTCGCTCGCCGAGGCGCGCGTCACCCTTGCACGTGACGGGAGCCTGCCGGGTGTGGTGAAGCGCCCCGGTTTCGAGCTCTTCGACCAGCCGTCGTGGGGACAGACCGACCTCGCACAGCGCGTGAACTACCGGCGCGCGCTGGAGGGGCAGCTCGAGCAGACGATCGGCGAGATGCGGGGCATCGAGTGGGCGCGCGTGAGCCTCGTGATGCACGAGGCGGACTCGTACGCCAGCGCCGACACGCCGACCGAGGGGAGTGTCGTCCTGAAGCTCGAGAGCGGCGAAACACCCGCGCCGGCGGTGGTGCGCGGAATCGCAAACCTCGTTGCCTCGTCGGTGCAGGGGCTCAGCCGCGACCGCGTGACGATCGTCGACGACGCCGGCCACCTCCTCACCGAAGCCGAGGAAGCAGAAGTGCCGGGCGCGCTGACCAGCCGGCAGCTCGACATGCAGACCGAGGTCGAGACCCGGCTGCGCGCCAAGACGGAACAGCTCCTGGGACAGCTCGTCGGTCCCGGCAACGCGAAGGTGCAGGTGGCCGCGTCGCTCAACTTCGATCGCGTGGAGCGCACCTCGTCGACCGTGGACCCGGAGCGTCAGGTGATCGCCACCGAACAGCGCGCCGAGATCACGCCGGGCGCCGAGGGGGATGCCGGGTCGACGAACAGCGCGACGACCTATGAGAACACGCGCACCACCGAGAACGTGGCGGCGGCGATCGGGAGCGTTCGTCGCCTCACGGTGGCGGTACTGGTCGCCGATGCCGTGGCCGACAGCGCCGCGAGGGGTGCCGTGCGCACCGCGGCCGCGCCGGCGTATCGTCCGCGCACCGCCGCGGAGCTGCAGCAGATCGAGACGCTCGTGCGCAGCGCCGTCGGCTACGACTCGTCGCGCGGCGACGTGGTGACGGTCGTGAGTGCGGCGTTCGCGGCGCCGGTCGTGACGCCGCCGCCGGCGCCGACGGTGCTCGACACGGTGCGCGAGTTCCACCGCCCGATCACGGGGAGCGTCCTCTCGATCGTGGCGATGGTGGTGGCGCTGCTCGCGATCCGCGCCTTCAGCCGCGCGGGCCAGCCGGGACGCGTCACGCCGGATCAGGCGGAACTGCCCGGCGAGAGTGGTCCCCCCGCCGCGCTCCTCTCCGACCCACGGGGACTCGAACACCCCGAGGAGCCGGTCACGATCGTGCACATCCCGACCAACCCGCGTCACGCGGTCACCGCGGCCTCGGTCGAGCAGCGTCCCGAAGTGGCGCTGAAGGTCGTGCGCGCGTGGCTGCACGAATGACGTCCACCGCCCGACCCGCGCTCCACCGCGGCATCCGCCTTTCCGAATGATGTCAGCACTCGCCCAGCGGTCACTCCAGTACGAGGAGCTCAGCGGCCGCCAGAAGGCGGCGATCGTCTGCATGGTCATCGGCGCCGAGCGTGCCGCGAAGGTGCAGGAACAGCTCTCGCCCGAGGAGATCGAGCTCCTCAACTACGAGATCGCGCGCACGTCGAAGGTGGATCCCAACGTCGTCGAGGCGGTCCTCCTGGAATGGATGGAGCTCATCCAGGCGGCGAACACGCTCGCCCATGGCGGGATCGAGCTGGCGCGGCAGATCCTCGAGCGGGTGTACGGGCAGCAGAAGGCGGCGGCGATGATCAAGCGCATCCAGACGCAGCTCCAGGACAAGGCCGGGTTGCACCGGTTGCGCAATGCCGACCCGACGCAGCTGAGCGCGATGCTGCGTGGCGAGCACCCGCAGACGGTCGCGCTCATCCTCGCGCACCTGCAGCCGCATCATGCCAAGGAAGTGCTCAAGGAGCTCGAGCCGAGCTTCGGGGGACAGGTGCTGCTGCGCATGGCCCGCATGGAGAAGGTCGCGCCGGAGATGCTGAACCTCATCGAGCGCGCGATGCTCATCGAGGACATCTCGTCCACCGAGGGGATGTCCGCGTCGGGCGGCACGCAGGCCGTGGCGACAATCCTCAACGGGATCCCGTCCTCGCTGGAGAAGGAGTTCCTCGACGTGGTGCAGGCGCACGACCCGCAGCTCTGTCTCGAGATCCGCAACCTCATGTTCGTCTTCGAGGATACGATCACGCTGGAGGTCCAGTCGATCCAGAAGGTGCTGAAGGAGGTCGACACCAAGGACCTGGCCCTCGCGCTCAAGGGGGCGAGCGAGGAGCTGCGGGAGAAGATTCTCGCGGCGATGTCGCAGCGTGCCCGCGATGCGCTGATGGAGCAGATGGAGATGAGTGGCCGCACGCGCAAGCGCGACGTCGAGTCGGCACAGCACAACATCGTCTCCGTCATCCGCCGGCTCGAGGAGGCGGGTGAGCTCGACCTCGACGCCGGCGACGAGGAGTACGTCTGATGGCGGCACTGGAGCGCCCGAGGGATGCGACGGCATTCGAGCCCTTCGCCCCCGATCCGGCTCCGTCCCTCGTCGCTGTGCCGGAGTCGCTCGAGGTGCGACCGCGCGTGCACGCCCCCGACACATGGGAGGTGGAGGAGTTCGACCTCACGCCGACGCCACCTGGCGCGCGCGCGGCGCACACTCCCGACATGGACACGCGGGCGCCGGATGGCGGAGACCTGTTGCCGTGGCCACACGCGGCTGAACCACTTCACCCGCTGCAGCCGCTGCAGCCGCTGCAGCCGCTGCAGCCGCTGCATGCGCTGGACGCGATGCGTGCGCGCGTCGTCGCCGAGCTGGAGACCACGCACCGCGCGGAGCTCGTGGCGGCGGAACGGCGCGGCTGGGAGGCGGGGCTGGGCGAAGGGGCGGCACACGCCGAAGCGGCGCGTGCGGAGCTGGGGTCATTGCGCGATGCGCTCGCGCAGGCGCTCGCCTCGCTCCGCGAGCACGAGCAGCGCTTCGTCGGCGACCTCCGGGCAAACGCCGTCGCCCTGGCGATCGCCGTCGCGCGCTTCCTGGTCGAGCGCGAGGTGACCACCGATGCATCGATCGTCGAGGACCTGGTGCGCCGCGGACTCAACGAGTTCCCGATCGACCAGCCGGTGCGTGTCCGATTGCATCCGGCGGACCTCGAACTGCTGCTCGAGGCGGGATCGACCGCCGCATCCGGGGATGGTGGCGAATCCTGGGATCCACGCCGCGAACTCTCCTGGCTCCCCGACCCGCTCGTCGTTCGCGGAGGGGCGGTGCTCGAGGGACGCGAGCGCATCGTGGATGGCCGCGTCGACACCGCGCTCGAGCGCGTGTTCCGGCGCATCTGCAGCGTGGCGTGACCGTGCGCCGCGCAGGGCGAACCCGGCGCGAACGCCCGGCAATTGTCGCCTCCATGTCGTCGGCATGTCGTGCCGTCCGGCAACGCCTGCCGAGCCGCGCGCCGCTCGCGGCGATCGTCGGCGCCCGAGGCCAAGTCGTGCCCGCATGGCGACTTGGTCTGCCTGCGCAGGCAGCGCGGAGTGGGGCACGTCGGTTGCCTTGTCTCCGGGGGCGCCGTGCCGCACCGCGTCCGGGCGCCGACCGTCAGCCCTTTTCCCTCGACCTCACCGTGCACGCCGAGCGCCTCTCGCTCCATGAACTTCCGGGCATGATGGCCGACATCCCGCGCGTCGAGCGACTCGGCCGCGTGTGCCGGATCGTCGGGCTCGTGATCGAGGCGACTGGGCTCGACGTGGGACTCGGCGAGTTGTGCCGCATCACGAGCCAGGCCGAGGACGCATCGGTGCTCGCCGAGGTGGTCGGCTTCCACGACGGGAGCGTGTTGCTCATGCCACTCGGCGACCTGGACGGGCTGCATCAGGGCGCGAGCGTGCGTGCGATGGGGCGCAGCTTCGGCGTCGACGTCGGTCCGGGACTGCTCGGGCGCATCCTCAACGCCCTCGGGCACCCGATCGACGGCGGGCCAAAGCTCGACGTCACCCATCGCGTCCCGCTCTCCGCCGCCCCGCCCAATCCGCTGCGCCGCGGGATGATCGCGGAACCTCTCGAGACGGGGGTGCGCGCCATCGACGGCACGCTGACCATCGGACGCGGGCAGCGCGTCGGCATCTTCGCCGGGTCGGGCGTCGGCAAGTCCACGCTGCTCGGCATGATCGCGCGCAAGGCGCAGGCGGACGTGAACGTGATCGCGCTGCTCGGCGAACGCGGGCGTGAGGTGCGCGAGTTCCTCACCCATGCGCTGGGCGAGGACGGGTTGCGGCGCTCCGTCGTCGTGGTTGCGACCGGCGACGAGGCGGCGCTGGTGCGGGCACGCGGCGCGCTCGTCGCCACGGCGATTGCCGAGTACTACCGCGACCAGGGCAAGCAGGTGCTGCTGATGGTGGACTCGGTCACGCGCGTGGCGATGGCGTGGCGCGAGATCGGCCTCGCCACCGGCGAGCCGCCGACCACGAAGGGCTACCCTCCCTCGGTGTTCGCCTCGCTCCCGCGCCTGCTGGAGCGTGCCGGCAACGGCACGTGCGGCGGGATCACCGGCATCTACACCGTCCTCGTGGACGGAGACGACTTCAACGAACCCGTCGCCGACGCGGCACGATCGATCCTCGACGGTCACATCGTGCTGACGCGGAAGCTCGCCGATGCGGACCACTACCCGGCCATCGACGTGCTCCAAAGCAAGAGCCGGGTGCGTGACCAGATCATCGACCGCGAGCATCGCGCGGGCGCTGGCGCCCTGCTGCGGCTCGAGGCTGCCTTTCGCGAGAAGGAAGACCTCATCCTCGCTGGCGCGTACCAGAAGGGGAGCGACCCCTTGGTGGACTCGGCGATCGCCATGCGGGGCGCCGTCGTCGACTTCCTGCGGCAGCGCCCCGACGAGCCGACCCCATTCGCCGAGACGCGTGAGGCGCTTGTCGCGCTCGGTGGCGCGACAGCGTCGCTCGCACGACGTTGACCACGACGACCTGCATGGCTACTTCCGCACGATTCACCTTTCCCCTCCAGTGCGTCCTCACGCAGCGCGAGCATCGCGAGGAAGCCGCGCAGGCCCGGTTCGCCGCCGAGGCGGCGCAGGCGTCTGCGGCGCGTGCGGCCGTGGAAGAACTCCAGGCGGTGCGGGCGGCCGGAACCGCCGCGCTCACCGCGGCGCAGGTGGCACCGACGTCGGTCGGTCACTTGCGCGCATTCGCGTTCGCGATCGAGCAGATGGACGCGCGGCTCGACGTCGCGGGGCAACAGGTGATGGCCGCGGAGCAGCGCGTCGACGAGGCACGCACCGCGCTGGCGGAGGCGTTCCGCGCACGGCACGCGATCGAGCGCCTGCGCGAGCGCGCTCACGAGACATGGCGTGCCGAGACGGCACTGGCCGAGCAGCGAACGATGGATGAACTGGCGATCCAGCAGTTCTGTCGTCGTCAAGCACGGGCGGTGAACGAGTGAAGCGCCTCATCGCCGTGGTGGTCGTCTGCTTGCTTGGCGGTCTCACCGGTGCCGTCGGCGCAGCGATGTGGGTCAAGCGCGCCGATCCTCCCCCGGCGGATGCGCCGGCACGTGGCGGCGACTCGTCGGCGCGTACCGAGGCCAGTCGCCCGCACGCCGCAGGGGCAGATTCGACGGCGACGGACTCCGGGCGGCCGGCTGCGGCGCCGTCGGGCACGATCGACTCCGGATTCGCGCGCCCGGACGCGACGCATCCCGGGCAGCAGGCGCAGGCGCAGGCGCAGGCGCAGGCGCAGGCGCAGGCGCAGGCGCAGGAGAAGACGCACGAACAGTCGCAGGCGGTGCACACGGCGCTGGCGACCGTTGGTGCACCTGGCGATTCCGTCGCCGACGGCCGCATCCGCCGGCTCGGCCGCCTCTTTGCGCAGATGCCGGCGAAGGATGCGGCCCGGGTGCTGTCGTCGATGTCCGACGCGGAGGTCGCGGCGATCCTGGCATACGTGCCCGACCGCGCAGCCGCGAAGATCCTGGCCGGACTTCCTCCGGCGCAGGCCGCGTCGGTTGCGACCCGTGCGCTCCCCGGACCCCTCCCACAGGTCTCGAGACCCTGATCGATGTCGACGCCCACTGCCGCCCTGCCGCTCGCCCCCGAACTCGCCATGCCCGCATCGCAGCCATCGCGCGCAGCGGTGGCCAAGGGCATGATGCCCCTCGCGGGCAGGGCGAGAGGGGAGAATGACGTGCGGGGGGCCGCTCAGCTGCAAGACTTCGCTGCACTGCTCGCCACTGCCGTCGGCGGCCATCCCGCCCCCACCACATGCGACGCCGGTGCCGCCGCTGGTGGGGCCGCGCCTGGCGAGGGCGCGGGGGCCATGCTCGGACGCGCGCCGACTCAACCCGGCGCCGACACCACTCACGAAGGTGCCGTGAGTGTCGCGCTGCGCGGCGCGGCGTTCCCTGCCGCCAGCTGCGAGGGCGACGACGAGTTCCCGGTGCATGCCACGGAATCGACCGAGGACGAGAAGCGAGATCCGCCGTCACCGGACGCTTCGTCGTCGCCGGCTCCGGTCAGGCTCCCACTGGCTGCGCCCGTGGCCCACGACATCGCGCAGTCGTACCAGCTTGCGCCGGTGAGGGTGGCCGAGGATGTCGCCGGGATGCACGACCTCGTGCCGCTTCCCGCGTGCGAGCCCACGCCGCGCACGGGCGAAGACTCGCGCGCCACACGCGCCACGCACGCGGCGACCGCCGCGTTCGAGGGACGCGACCCCGGCGTCCGCGCTGCGTTGGAGCACACGATCGATTGCCTGACGAGCGAAGGGCATGTGGTTCGAGTCGTCGAGACGGTACGCGTCCCCGAACGGGAGGGCGCACTCCGCCAGGCGGAGCGGACGATTCCGGAGGAAGTCGTGACGTGGGCGCGGGGGGCGCGGGGGGCGCTGGAGGCGCGCGAGGCGCGGCAGGCGAGCGGACGAGCAGCGGAGCCGGAGGCCGATGGTCGGCGCGACGGCTCGGGCAACGCGCGGCTCCCCCAGGTGGCGCGCCAGGGAGCGCCGCACAGCGTTGGGGGTCTGGGCGATTCCTTGCCGCGTCCGCACCAGCTGCCGGCGGAGATGCAGGAGGCATTGCCGGCGATCGCACCGGCGGTCCGCCCCCGCGAGGAGAGTCAGTCGGCCGTGCCCCCGATCCTCGAGGCGGACGAGCGGGAGTCGCCGCTCGCCAACGAGGGGCGCGACGCCGGGCATGTCTCGTCGGGCTCGCGGGCGATGGAGTGGGCAGTAGCGACATCGCCGCGCCTCGAGCCTGTGGCTGGAGCGGTCCGACGCGAGGCGCCGACCGCCGTCACGCTGCTCACGCATCGCATCGAGCAGTTGCTTGCTGAACGCGAGCAGCTGCGCATGCAGCCGCTCACGCAGGTGACCCTGGCCATCGACGCGGCGAACGGCACGACCGATCGCATCCAGGTCGGCCTCGCGGGGCGCACCCTCGACGCCGTGATCCGCACCGACGACGAGCACGCGGCGAAGCGCATGACACGCGACATCGCCGGCCTGTCCGAGGCGCTCGTGCGCACGGGGGTCGAGAGCACCGCGGTCAGCGTGCACGAGGTGAGTGCGGGGGCGAAGGTCGGCGCCCTCGACACCGCGCGCTCGGCGGCGCCGCCGCCCCCCGATGGCGGCGAGCCCCGTCGTCCTGGTCGCGACCCGGACCAGCAGCAGCGGCAGGACGGCGCGCCGTCGCGTCAGCAGGGCGAGGCGCATGACCATCCGCACCGGCGTCGCCGGCAGCCGCGCGCCGAGCGACCGGCGCCCGCCGAGTTCCCACTCCCAACCTGATCCGATGGCCACTACTACCAACGCGACGAGTGCCGCCGCCGCGACCCAGTCCACGAACGCTGTGTCCCGCACGTCCACCGCGGCTGGCGCCTCGCTCGGCGACCGCGACACGTTCCTGCGGCTGCTGGTCGCGCAGCTGCAGAACCAGGACCCGATGAATCCCTCGCAGCCCGAGGAGATGGCAGCGCAGCTCGCGCAGTTCTCGAGCCTCGAGGCGCAGATCGCGATCCGCGACCTCCTGCAAGGGCAGCAGCTCACGGATGCGCAGCTCCAGCACGCCCTCGACACCAACGCGGCGATCGCGACCATCGGGCATGAGGTCATGGCGCGCGGCGACCACGTCGTCGTCGGCACGCAGAGCGACGTCACGGTCGACGTCGGCGGTGCCGGTGGCGAGGCGACGCTGCGGATCTTCGACCGCAATGGCAAGGAGGTCGCGCAGCAGCGCCTCGGCGTGCTCTCCGCCGGCGAGCAGACGATCTCGATCGTCCGCGCCACCTCGGGGCTCGACGCCGGCGACTACACCTACGCCGTCGACGTGAGCAACGCCGATGGGCAGGGCGTCGACGTGCAGGCATACGAGCGGTTCGTCGTGGACGCCGTGGAGCCTGGGGCCAACGGCCCAGTGCTCTGCGCCGGCGACCGGCGCGTCTCCTTCGTCGACCTCGTGCGCGTCGGTCCACCGCACGCGACACCGTCCGCCGCCGCCGGCGCACTCGCGACCCAGTTCCCCATGCGCGCCGGTCGCATCACCGACGCGTCCTCCCTGTTCCCGATCCCGTAGCACACCCTCACAACGACAACACACATGCTTCGCTCTCTCTGGGCCGGCGTCTCCGGCATGCGGAATCACCAGGTGCGACTCGACGTCACGGGCAACAACATCGCCAACGTGAATACCACGGCCTTCAAGACCGGACGTGTCACCTTCAAGGAGGGTTTCGCGCAACTCGTCGCCGGGGCAAGCCGGCCGCCTGGCGACCACGGTGGTGTCAATCCGATCCAGGTCGGTCTCGGCTCGCAGATCGGCTCCGTCGATACCCTGTTCGCGCAAGGCAACATCGAGACGACCGGCATCAATACCGACCTCGCGCTCCAGGGGCCGTCGTTCTTCGTGGTCGCGAAGGGCAACCAGCACTACTACACGCGCGCCGGGAACTTCCAACTCGACGCCAACGGCAACCTCGTGTCGCCGACGAACGGCTTCGTCGTGCAGGGGCGGATGGCGGTCAACGGTGTCTTCCAGGACGGCATCCAGCCCATCAAGCTGCCGTTCGGCCAGAAGACCGCGGCGCGCCCGACGAGCACCGTACACCTCGCCGGCAACCTGAACGCGTCGGCGAACGTCTACGTCGGCGATCCGCTGAGCGCCACGGACCGCATGCAGCCCGGCAACGTCGGCGCCTACAAGGACGTGTCGATCACGGTGTACGACGCGCTCGGCGAGAAGCACGAGCTGAAGATGATCCTGTACAAGACCGCGCCGAACACCTGGCAGTGGACGATGGACCCCAGCGGGATGGACATCGCCGCGGGCATCACGGTGGACGCCGGGACGAACCCGCTCGCCTTCAAGTCGGACGGCACGCTCGACGAGACCGCCTTCACGCCGGCGCAGATCCGCTTCCAGCCGAACTCCGGGGCGGCGGAGGTCGCGATCACGATCGACCCGCGCGGGGCAGGGGTGAACGGGCTGTCGCAGTTCGCCGGCAGCAACAACGCGGTGCTCCGCGACCAGGACGGCTTCGCCTCGGGCGAGCTGCAGAACTTCACGATCGACCGCGGCGGCACGATCGTCGGCTCCTACACCAATGGCACCAACCAGGTGCTCGGCCAGATCGTGCTGGCCGACTTCAACAACCCGTCCGGGCTGCTCCGCGTCGGCGACAACATGTACGGCACCTCCGGCAATTCGGGGAACCCGGTGATGGCGTTCGCCCTCGAGGGGTCGCAGTCGACGATCACCTCCGGCGCGCTCGAGATGTCGAACGTCGACCTCGCGCAGGAGTTCACGAACATGATCGTGGCGCAGCGCGGCTTCCAGGCGAACTCGCGCGTGATCACGACCGCCGACGAGATCCTCCAGGAGCTCACGAACCTCAAGCGGTAACCGGCTCGCGGTTCGGTCGGCGACGAGGCCCCCCGTGCCCCAGGGCTCGCGGGGCCTCGTGTGCTTTCGCGGCAACCCCTGCCGATCAGGAAGGGGCAAGAGCTGCCGGCGCCATGGCGGCGCGGCAAGATCCGCCGAGGGGACCGTGCCGCGCACGGCGCGTGCCTGCGAGCGCGCAAGTGCCGTCACCGCAACGCAATGCGAGGCGTCGCGCGCCGTCGGTCATCGGCTGTGCCGGGTGGTATGTACCCTGCCAGTTCCGCTGTCGTCTCGGGCCTCCGCCCGGCGACGTTACCCGCCCGGATCTCTCCCATGGATGAACGCACTACCGGCACCGAGGAAGCGGCGCCGCAGCAGTCCGGCAAGCTCCTCCTCATCCTCGTCGCGGCGCTCAGCCTCGCGATCGGCGCCGGGATCGGCACCGCGGTCCTGGCGCCGCGCATCGTCGGCGCGGTGCCCGCAGCGGCGAAGGCGCGAGAGGGGGACTCGGTGCACGTCGACCGCGGCAAGGGCCGCGACGGGGCGCCGGCCGCGATGTACTCGATCGAGAACATCGTCCTCAATCCGGCCGGCACGAGCGGCTCGCGCTACTTGCTGCTGTCGGTCGCGCTCGTCCTGTCCGATCCGGCAGCCGAGGCGGGCGCACGGGCGCGCGAGATCGAGGTCCGTGACCGCATCGTCGCGTTGCTGGCCACGCAGACGGTCGACCGGCTGATCGATCCCGCGCAGCGCGACTCGATCAAGGACGAGATCCGGAGCAGCGTCGAGCCGATCTTTCCCAAGGGCGTCGTCCGCGGCGTGCTCCTCCCGCAGTTCGTGGTGCAGTGAGCGCGTGATGACCGTCAGGACGGCCTCGCCCATGGCGCAGATCGACTCCGACCGCCCCCATGCGACCGCACGTCGCGCCGTGCGCGCGACGGCGCGTCCCGATGCCGACGTCCAGGCGTACGACTTCCGCCGCCCATCGCGTGTGTCGCGTGAGCGGCAGCGGACGCTCACGGCGATGTACGAGCGCGTCGTGAAGTCGCTCGAGAGCGCGCTCGTCTCGCGCCTCCGCGACACGATCGACCTGCGGTTCCAGGGCGTCGAGCAGGTGACGTTCGGCGAGTACATCCACTCGCTGAGCATCCCGTGCTCCGCCTACCTGATCGACATCCACAAGACGGGCCACTGCGGCGTGATGGATTTCCAGCGGGAGCTGGCGTTCTACCTCGTCGACCGCCTCTTCGGTGGGTCACACGAGCCGCAGCTCATGGACCGCGCCCTCACGCCGATCGAGCGCATGGCCCTGTCCACCGTCGCCGAACGCGCCCTGGTCGCCTGCGTCGAGGCGTGGCACGACCAGGTGAAGCTGACGATGTCGGTCAGCGGCTTCGAATCGATTCCCGAGATCATCCAGGGAATCGGCCGCGAGGATCCGGTGCTGGTTGCGAACATCGAAGCGACGTTCACCGGCGGTCGTGGCCTGCTCTCCATCTGCCTCCCGCTCGCGGCACTCGAAAGCTTCTTCAGCCAGTCGACCGACCGCGTCTCCCGGGGCGTCGGAACGGCGGAGGACCGCGCCGAGAACCGCCGCCTCACCGAATCCACGCTGCGCGCGACGCACGTGCCGGTCGCCGTCCGCCTCCCGGAGTTCAGCATCACCCTCGCCGAGCTCCTCGAGCTCCAGGACGGGAGCGTGATCTCGCTTCGCATCCCGCCGAATGCGCCGGTGGTTCTCCGCGTCGGCAACCAGCAGCGCTTCACCGGCAGGTTCGGCAAGGCGAACGGCATGAAGGCGATGCGCGTCGACGAGGAATCCGCCGAGCCGATCACCGCACCGTAACCCGACGCCATCTCCGTCTCCACTTCTCCCGTATCCCCGAGCCTTCGATGTCGAACCAGGACGCCGCCGATGCCCCCTACTCAGGGAAGGCGGCCACCCCAGCCACGGCACACCCTCCCGTGACCATCGCGGAAGCCACGGAGCTCATCCCCGGCACGATCGAATCGCGCGGGCTGTCGCTCGAGGCGGTCGCCGGGCTGCGCATCCCCTGCTCCGTGGAGCTGGGCAGCACGCACCTAACGATCGGGGAGCTGCTCGACATCAATCCCGGCACGGTGTTGCAGCTGGACCAGACCTCCGGCGAGCCGTCGATCCTTCTCGTCAACGGTCAGCCTTTCGCCGAGGGCGAGGCCGTGCTCGTCGGCGAGCACCTCGGCCTCCGCATCAAGCGCCTGCTGAAGCCAACGGCCAGCGCCCCGGCGCGCTGATCCGGCGAATCCCACCCGCTTCGATCGATGGTCCCGTCCCTGCTCGGCGTCCTGCTCGCCCTTGGCATCGTACTCCTCGTCCTCGGGGTCGGATTGCGCCTCGTGCAGCGATTCGTCCCCAGCGCCGTCGTCGGCCGACCGGTGCTCCAGGCGCAAGTGGTGCAGCGCCTGAGCCTCTCGCCCCGGCAGGGGATCGCGTTCGTCCGCGCCGGCACCCGGGTGATCGCGGTGTCTGTGGGTGAAGGAGGCGTGCGGCGGCTCTTCGAACTCGACGACGAGGAGGCGGCGGAGCTGCTGGCCTCGCGCGACGGCGCGGCCGCGCACAACGCGTCGCGACCGGCGCGCGGGAGCGCGACGTCGACGCAGCAGGTGCCCGCCATGGCGCGTCCCGGCGAGGCGACGCCACGCCGTGGGATGCAGACGGATTTCCGCAGCTCGCTGGCGGCCGCGATGCGTAGCGCGGCGC
>MEDZ01000045.1 GCA_001724275.1 Gemmatimonadetes bacterium SCN 70-22 | reverse complement strand
CTCACCCCTCACCCCGCCTGCGCCCTCCCTCGCCCGCGCCGCCACTCCTCGACGAAGTCGGCCAGGCGCGCGAGCCAGTCGCGCGCGCCGAGGTCGAAGGCGGGCACCCCGCCCATCACCCCCGGCGCGTCGGTGACCACGGCGAGCAGCGTCGTCGGGTCGATCGATCCGTCCTCGAAGAGGGCGCGCGCGTGCGCGGCGCGCCGTGCGATCTCCACCTTGGGAAGCGCCGACGCCTTGAACCCCTCGCACAGCACCAGGTCGGCGTCGCCCATGTAGCGGGCCGCCACCTCCTCGGGCCCCAGCTCCTCGCTCCACCGCAACACGAGCGCGAAGCGGTCGGGCGAGACCATCGCCACCCGCTCCGCCTCCCCCTCGTGGAAGTGGCGGTAGGTGTCGGTCGTGGCCGGGTCGAGGTTGAAGGTGTGTGATCCGTGCTTGATGGTCATCACCCGCACCCCCCGCCGCCGGAGCTCCGCCGCCAGCTGCACCACCAGCGTCGTCTTCCCCGCGTTCTTCTTCCCCACGATCGACAGCATCGGCGGCGCGCCGCGCTGGCTTTCGCGTCCGCCCGTCTTCTCGTCTTCCCCGGCATTCGCCTGCGAATGCTCGAGCGGCGTGTTCACGTTGAGGAAGAGCCGCGCCGGATCGCCGAAGCGCGCCACCTCCTCGGCCGGGAGGCGCGCCACCCGGATGTCGTCGAAGAACGAGACCACGCGCCGGTCGCCGCGGTCGAGGGCGCGCTCGATGGCGGCCAGGGACGGCGGGGCGTACCACGCGCACATCGGCTCCACCCCGCGGCGCGAGTCGCTCTCGGGGACGGCGGCGTCGAAGCCCGACTCGCCCAACGCCCGCAGGCGCCGCAGCAGCGCGCCGCTCACGAACGGCATGTCCCACGCCACCACCAGCACCGCGCCCCCGGCATGGGCCAGCGCGGCGTGCAGCCCCCCCAGGCTCCCCTCCCCGGGGCGGAGGTCGCCCGCCACCCGGACCCCGGGGAGCCAATCCCCCGCGCGCGGGTCGTTGGCGATGAGGAGGAGATCGTCGGTGGCGGCGCGCAGGGCGTCGGCGACGCGGTCGATGATCCGCCGCCCTCCCACCCGCTCCAGCCCCTTGGGGAGCCCGCCGAAGCGCGTCGCCCCCCCGCCGGCGAGGATCACGCCGGTGCAGCGCGCCGCCACCTAACGAGCCCCGCCGGGGAGGTGCAGCTGCGGCGCCCCGCTCACCGCGCGCCCGATGAGGAGCATCCCCGCGGCCCGGGCGATCTCGACGGCGATGGTCGACGGCACCGACGGCGTGGCCACCGCCGCCACGCCGGCACGCGCCGCCTTGAACGCCAGCTCGCCCGAGATCCGCCCCGTCACCAGGAGGATCAGGTCGCCCGGCGCGCGCCCCGCCTGCAACGCGGCGCCCAGCACCTTGTCGACGGCGTTGTGCCGCCCGATGTCCTCGGCGTGGTGGAACAGCGCCACCCCGTCGGTGAGCGCCGCCGCGTGCACGCCGCCGGTGTCCTTGTAACGCTCGCCGCGCGCGAACAGCTCCTTGAACACCGCCCGCAGCCGCGGCGTGTCGATGTCCGGAACCGTCCCGCCGCGCCGGGGGACGTCGGCCAGCGAGCCGAGGAAGGCGGTCACCGCCCCGCACCCCGAGGCCAGGATGCGCCGGCGCGACGTGCCATCCACCGCCGCCACCCGCGCCGGGGCGATGTCGACCCAGAACCCCAACTCCCGCGTGCAGGGGCGCATGCGCACGATGTCGCGCACCGACTCGATGTACCCCTCGCCGAAGAGCCACCCGATCACGAGGTCGTCGAGGGCGTCCGGGGTGCACATCCAGGTGACGACCGGCGTCCCGTTGAGCTCGAGCCAGACCGGTGTCTCTTCCACCGCGTCGAGGCGGGGCGGAGTGGGGAGGGAAGGGGCGCTGTCGCTCATGCCCGAAATCTGCCCCGCCACGCGCCCCCGCGCACCCGCCACGCGCCGAGCCCGCTCCGCCGCCCCCCTCCCCGCCCGTCTCCCGTCTCCCGTCTCCCGTCTCCCGACCTACTCCCCGCGATAGCTCGACCAGAGCGTCTCGTCCTCCGCCACCCGCACCTCGACCACCTCCAGCACCCCCGCCAGCGCTCCTTGCACCTGGCCGAAGATCACCCGCGCCAGGTTCTCCCCGGTGGGGACCAGTCGCCCCTCGGCGAACTCGGGGATGTCGAGGTTGATGTTGCGGTGGTCGTAGCGCTCGTGCACCTCGCGCCGCAGCACCTCGTCGAGCACCCCGAGGTCGGCCACGAAGCCGGTGACCTCGTCGATGGTCCCCGCCACCGTGACGTCGCAGCGATAGGTGTGGCCGTGATAGTTGGGGCGGGCGCAGAGCCCGAAGGTCGCGGCGTTGCGCGCCTCGTCCCACTCCGGCCGGCGGTAGCGGTGCGCCGCCGCGAAGGTGACGCGCCGGGTGAGGTAGCCGCGCGCCACGTCAGCGCCCGAAGCTGTAGGTGATCCCCGCCGTGAGGCCGAGGTTGCGCGTCCAGACGTTGCGGTCCGACGCCAGGTCCAGGACGGTGGGGTCGGCGGTCGACTTCGTGAAGTACGAGTCGGGGTAGCGGATGCGGTAGAAGTAGTTGGTGGCGTCGATGCGCCCCTGCCAGTTCCCCTTCGGGGCGAACTTGATGGACGGGCGGAAGGTGAGGACGAACGGGTAGCCGAACTTGTAGCCGCCGACGTCGGGGGAGTCGAAGCCGGCCCCCATCCCGAGCCCGCCGCCTAACGACGGCACCAGCCCGTGCCACGACTTGAACCCCGTCAGGTTGAGCGCGAAGCCGATGTCGGTCAGGAGCATCGTCACCGACTTCACCCCCTGGTCGCGCTCGGCGATCAGCTTGGTCGGGTCGATGACGCGCCGTTCGCTGACGACCAGCATCGTGTTCGCCGTGAAGTACGCCGGCCCCGTCATCCGGAACTCGTAGTGCGCCCCGAACGCCGGCCCGCTCACCGGCGCCACCCGGGCCGGGTCGACCCGCGCCTTGAAGTGGCCTCCCAGGAAGGTCAGCTCCTGGCGGTGTTCGAGGTCGCGGTACGGCGACTTGCGCGGCTCGTACCCGACCTGCGCCATGCCGGCGGCCGGCGTCAGGATCATCAGCCCCAGAAGGGCGAGCGTTCGCTTCGTCATCACGTCAGTGGGTCAGGAAGGGAGGCGCAGCGAGCGCCCCGTCATCTCGGTCGGTTGCTCGATGCCCAGCATCGAGAGCACGGTGGGGCCCACGTCGCACAGCGCCCCGCCCCCGCGCAGCGGGCGGTCGCCCTCGGGGTCGAGGACGACGAACGGGACGGGGTTGGTGGTGTGCGCGGTGTGCGGTCCCCCGGTGGCCGGATCGATCATCACCTCGCAGTTGCCATGGTCGGCGGTCACGAGGAGGCGAGCGCCGGCCTTCTCCGCCGCGCGCACCACGCGCCCCAGGCACTCGTCCACGCACTCCAGCGCCGAAATCACCGCCGGTATCGACCCCGTATGCCCCACCATGTCGGCGTTGGCGTAATTGCACAGCGTGAAGTCGTACGAGCCGCTCCCGATGGCCTCGCACAACACGTCGGTCACCCCGCGCGCCGACATCTCGGGCTGGAGGTCGTAGGTCGCGACCTTCGGACTGGGCACCAGGTTGCGCACCTCGCCCGCGAAGGGGACCTCGATCCCGCCGTTGAAGAAATAGGTCACGTGCGGGTACTTCTCGGTTTCCGCGGTGCGGAACATCGTCATCCCGGTCTCCGACACCACCTCGGCCACGATGCGGGCCATCGAGAAGGGGGGAAAGGCGACCGGGAACGAGAAGGTCTCGTCGTACGACGTCATCGTCGCCAGGTGCAGCCGCGGGCGGGAGCTGACGTCGAAGCCGTCGAACCCGGGCTGCGTGAGCGCCCGCACCATCTGGCGCATCCGGTCCGACCGGTAGTTGAAGCCGATCACCGCGTCGCCATCGCGCATCGGCGCCACCGGGACGCCCCCCCGCGTGACGACCATCGGGGTGAGGAACTCGTCGGTCTCGTTGCGCGCGTACGCCGCGCGGATCGCCGCCAGGGGATCCTCGGTGGCCGGGCCCACCCCCATCACCGAGTCGTACCACTTCTTCACGCGTTCCCAGCGACGGTCCCGGTCCATCCCGAAGTACCGTCCCCCTAACGACGCCACCTGCGCGCGCCCGCGCGCCGCCGCCAGGACCCGCTCCATGTACCCCAGCCCGCTGGTGGGGAGGGTGTCGCGCCCGTCCATGAGCGCGTGGATCGCCACCTTGGCCACCCCCTGCTGCTCGGCGAGGTCCAGGAGGGCGAAGAGGTGCTGGTCCAGCGCGTGCACCCCGCCGTCGCCGACGAGCCCCAGCAGGTGCAACGTCCCCCCGGTGCGCTTGACGTGCGCGCAGGCGTCGACGAACGCGGGCCTGGAAAAGAACGACCGGTCGGCGATGGCCTCGCCGATCCGCACCAGGTCCTGCTTCACCACGCGCCCCGCGCCCAGGTTCAGGTGCCCCACCTCGCTGTTCCCCATCTGCCCCGCCGGGAGCCCCACCGCCACCCCCGACGCCTCCAGCAGCGTGCGCGGCGCGCGCGACCAGAGCGCGGTCCACGTGGGCATGTTCGCCATGGCCACGGCGTTTCCCTCCCGCGCCTCGCGATGGCCGAAGCCATCGAGCACGACGAGGACGACCGGGCGAGTTGAAGGACGGGGCATCTTGGCTGGGGAGCCGGAAGGGTGGTATCGTCGGGCAGTCGAACGTCGCAATGTATCACACGCCCCAAGCCGGAATGAGTGGACGCGCACGCGAAGGCCCCTGGACCGCCCTGCACCGAAAGTACCCGCGCACCGTCGCCGTCCTGGCCACGCTCATCGCCCTCCTCGTCGTGGGCGACGCCCTCCTGGTCGCACGCTACGTCCGCTACACGCGCGAGGCGGCCCGCTTGCGCGAGGAGATGACCGACGCCGAGCGGCAGCGCACCGACATGCTCGCCGCCTCGGACCAGAATCGCCTGGGGATCATGCTCGAGCTCCTCCGCCGCCAGGCGGCGGGCGACCGGGAGTTGCACCTCTCCGTCTCGGTCGACAGCGCGCTGATGCGCCTCGAGCGCGACGGCGCCCTCCTCCGCGAGATGCACGTGCGGCTGGGAGGCGAGCGGACGGTGGGGACGCCGCCGGACACGGTCCGCGTCGTCACCCCGCGTGGCGCCCGCTCGGTGGAGCGCGTCCTGGGCCCGCGCGACGGCTGGGAGGTCCCCACCTGGATCTTTCACGACCGCTCCCTCCCCGTCCCCCACGAGCGGAGTATCGCGGGGGCGCTGGGAGCCGGCGCCCTGGTCCTGAGCGGGGGGACGGTGATCTACGCCCCTCCGGATTCCGGCGTCCTGGCCGATAGTGCCTACGTCATCCCCGGGGCGGTGCGCGTCTCGCGAAGCGACTTGCGCGCCATCGCTCCCAACATCACCCCGGGCATCACGGTGTACTTCTACGAATGACCGAGGTTCGCCACTTCCTGAAGCACGGCGGCACGCCGGCGCGGGTCCTCTTCGGGCTCCTCTTCCTCCTCCTCGTCTCCTCGGCGGGGCTGGGGGCGGCGACCGCGTCCGCGCGCTATCGGCGCGACCTGGCGCGGATGGTCTTCAACGACAACCTCGAGGTCCTCGAGGACGTGAAGCGCAAGGTCGGCCTCGTCTCGGACTCGCTGCAGACCATCGTCGAGGCCCCGATCGACTCCATCGCCGGAAAGCCGTACATCGTCGTGAGCATCGCCGACCGCCGGCTCTGGTACCGCGCGGGCGATTCGCTCCTGTTCACCACGCGGGTGGCCACGGGAACCGGCAAGGTCCTCGCCAAGGGAGGGGGGAACCAGTGGAAGTTCGAGACCCCGCGCGGACGCCTCGTCGTCATCAGCAAGGAGAGCGACCCGGCGTGGGTCCCGCCCGACTGGCACTATGTCGAGGTGGCGCACAAGAAGAAGGCCGCCCTCCTCCCCCTCAAGCGCGGCGAAGAGATCCCGCTCGGCAACGGCGTCGTGCTCGCCGTGAGCGGGAGCAACGTCGTGAAGCGGCACGCCGACGGGACCGAGGAGGTCCTCGAGGCGGGGGAGGGGAAGGACCTGATCGTCAACGGCAAGGTCATCATCCCTCCCTTCGGGACCAACCAGCGCCGCTTCCCCGGAGTGGTCGGGACGCACCGCCTCAACCTGGGCGACGGCTACGCCCTCCACGGAACCGACGTCCCGTCGTCCATCGGCAACGCCGCCAGCCACGGATGCGTGCGACTCCGGAACGAAGACATCGAGACGTTGTATAGGATCGTGCCGATCGGGACCCCGGTCTTCATCTACTGACCATGCGGTTAGATGCAGCTTTTCCGGGTGATCTCCGCAGGGTCCCGCGCGGCACCTGAATCACCGATGTTTCGCTATCGCCCGATGTGGATCCCAAGGGCGATCCCCCTCACCACCGCACCCTCGCCACCCTGGTGACCCGGTCCCCCTCGACGGCGTCGCATCAGGAGAATCACGACGTCTACCAGTCGACGGGACATCGCCTACGTGAAGGGACTGACTTTCGGCACGCGCGCCGGCTCCGCACTCCTGACCCTCGCCACCCTGGCGCTCCCACTTCGCCCGGCTGCAGCGTCCGTGGCGGGCGGGGGGGACAGCCTCCCCGCGTCCGATCGCGCGATCCTCAGCGACACCCTCGCCGGGAGGAGCGGGAAGCTCAAGGCCCGCCTCGTCTCGCCCAGGCGAACCGGGGGCATCCGCATCCTGCGCGACCTGTTCGGCGAGTCGGCCGCCACGCGTCCGGGGATCTACCAGGCCACGGACTCCGTGTCCGGGCGCCGCTTCGCCTTCATCAACCTCCTCCCATTCCAGGCGCGCGAGCGCGGGAAGGTGGGGACGTATCGCATCGGCTTCTGGCCTGGCGAGTCGCGCGTGTCGTGGATGCGCGACAAGTCGCCCGAGGGGTTCATCCAGGTCACGACGGAGAACCAGGATACCCCGCTCTCCGACCACTTCCGCCTGCGCGACTTCCTCACCAAGGACCAGGAGGCCACCTGGCCCAAGTATCTGGTGCTGCGTGAGGCGCTGGTCGACAAGCTCGAACTCCTCATCACCGACCTGCAGCGGCGCGGGTATGCCGTGAGCCACATGCAGGTGATGTCGGGATTCCGCACGCCGCAGTACAATGTGAAGGGGGTGGGGCCCAAGGGGGGGAGGGCGATGGATTCGCGCCACCAGTACGGCGACGCCGCCGACGTCTTCGTCGACAACGATCGCGATGGCGCGATGGACGACCTCAATCGCGACGGGCGTGTCGACCTGCGCGACGCGAAGATCGTCCTGGAGTCGGTCGAGCGGATCGAGCGTGATCATCCGGACCTCATCGGCGGGGCCGGGCTGTACAGGGCGACGAGCGCCCACGGGCCGTTCGTTCATGTCGACGTGCGCGGTCAGCGCGCGCGTTGGGGGAGGATCTAGGCGCGTTGCACGACGAGCAGCAGGAGCAGCAGGAGCAGGAGCTGGAGCCGGCATCGCGCCTCGCTCGCTTCATCCCGGTCATCGCATTCACCGTCCTCGCGCTGGGGTCGTTGCTGGCGCTGCGCCAGGCCGACGCCGCCTTCGGCCCACGCGCCGTCGACGCGCCCCCTCCCCCGCCGCCCGATGCCCGCCTGGCCGCCAGCGCGCTGGGGCGGAGCCGCGCGGTGCACATGCGCTTCGCCCTGCCGGGCGAGCGCGTCCAGTTCCCGCTGGAGCTGCGCGCCGCGCCGTCGTCGGTGGCCTTCGAGTGGATTCCGCTGGGCGAGCTCGCGCCGCTCGACTCGGCGCGCACCGAGGGGGGGACGCTCACCGCACCGTCGCGCCCCGGCTTCTATCAGCTGGCGGTGGTCAACGCCGGCGGGCGCACCATCATCGACAGCCTGACGCTCGCCGTGATGGTCCCCTTCGAGGAGAAGCAGGGGGGCTCGCTCAAGGGCTACAAGATCGGCTACTACCGCGGGGAGCGGTGGGGGGGAGGCGACGAGCGACCGCGCGGCTTCCTCGAGATCAACGAGCCGCAGGCCGACCTCCCGCTCTCGGCCCACATGCGCGTGGGCGACTTCATCACGCATGACGAGCAGACGCGCTGGCCTCGTTATGCGGCGGTCGACGGGCGCCTGCTGGACAAGCTGGAGCTCGTCTTCGACGAGATCGCGAGCTTCAACCGCGGCCGCAGCGACGCCCCCGTCCAGGTGGACGTGCACTCCGGCTTCCGCACCCCGCTGTACAACCGGCGCGTCCCCCGCGCCGCGGGCGACTCGCGCCACCAGTATGGCGACGCGGCCGACGTGGCCATCGACGCCAACCGCGACGGGCGTATCGACAGCCGCGACGTGCGCCTCCTCGAGCTGGCGGTCGAGATCGTGGAGCAGAAATACCCCGACCTGGTGGGGGGACTGGGGGTGTATTTCCAAGGGGGCGCGTCGTACGCCCACATCGACGCGCGGGGCAAGCGCGCGCGCTGGCGCGGCTGAGGCGCTGGCGCGGCTGAGGCGCTGGCGCGGCTGAGGCGCTGGCGCGGCTGAGGCGCTGGCGCGGCTGCGTGGTGCGTCCCGGGCCGCCGAGCCCGCGTCGTCGGATCCCTGAAACCCGGCGCGCCGGTGGCGTCGTAGATTGACCGGACGGGAGCCTCGCCCGCCGCGCCCCAGCGGCGGGCACTCCCGTCTCCGGCCTCCCGTCTCCGGCCCGTCTCCCGTCTCGAGCGCCCCATGCCCCTCTCCCCGCACCTGCGCGACCGCATCCTGCGCCAGCTCGACACGCTGAGCGACGACAAGGGCTACGCGGTCCTCGACTACGTCGACTTCATCGCCTCGCGCCACGGGGTCAAGGAAGCCTCGCCGGCGTCGCTCTTCACCCGCTTCACGGAGGGGATCGAGGACACCCTGCGGGCCGGGAAGGTCTCCGCATCGGCGATCTCGCAGACCATGGGGCTGCTGAACCAGGCGGTCGGTGTGTTGAGCGGGGTCGCGGCGGCGGGGAAGTCGGTGGCCAGCGACATCGTGACCACGGCGAGCGACGTGGCCAAGGGAGTGGCGGGGACGGCTCAGGCGGGGGGCCAGCCCGCGACACGCCCGGGGGGCGATGCCGCGGCCGCGGCGCCGGGCGACCCGGCCGTCCATCCTGCGAGCGATGCGGCGAGCGCAGCGGGCGGGGCGAGCGGGGCGAGGGGGGCGAGCGGGGCGGGCGACTCCGAGGAGAACCCGTCGCCGTCGTGATCTCCCGCCGCGTGGCACCCGCCGCGTGGCACCCGCCGCGTCCGCTTGAAGTCGCCAGTCGCCCGTTCTAGCTTTGGCTATGGCGACCACAACTCGATCTTCCGACCAGCCCGCTGCTCCGACCTCGTCGGAAGGCGGGCTTTCGCGTAACGGCAGCGGCGCCCCCCGGTCCGTACGCATTCGTGAGGATGTCGCGCTCACCTTCGACGACGTCCTCCTCGCTCCGCGGCACTCCCTCGTCCACCCGAAGAACGTCGACACGACGTCCTGGTTCACACGGGGGATCCCCCTCAATGTCCCGCTCGTCTCGGCGGCGATGGACACCGTCACCGAGAGCGAGATGGCGATCGCCATGGCGCGCGCCGGCGGGATCGGGGTGATCCACAAGAACATGTCCATCGACCGCCAGGCGGCCGAGGTCGACCGGGTCAAGCGCTCCGAGAGCGGGATGATCCTGAACCCCATCACCCTCACGCCGGACGCGCTGCTGCGCGAGGCGGTGGCGCTGATGAACCGCTTCAAGATCAGCGGTGTCCCCATCGTCGACGCGGGCGGGAGGCTGGTGGGGATCATCACCAACCGCGACCTGCAGTTCGAGCGCAACGTGCAGCGCCCCATCCACGAGGTGATGACCGCCACGGGGCTGGTGACGGCGCCGCTGGGGACGACGCTCGACGACGCGGAGCGGATCCTGGCCGAGCACCGCATCGAGAAGCTCCCCGTGATCGACGAGCAGGGGATGCTGCGGGGGCTGATCACGATCAAGGACATCCACAAGCGCCGGCAGTTTCCCAACGCCAACAAGGACCAGCACGGGCGGCTGCGGGTGGCGGCCGCGTTAGGCGCGGGTGGCGACGTCCTCGACCGGGCGCGGGCGCTGGTCGACGCGGGGGTCGACGTGCTCAGCATCGACACCGCGCACGGACACAGCGAGGACGTCCTCAAGGCGACGGCGCGCGTGCGCGAGGCCTTCCCGGGCGTGCAGCTGGTGGCCGGCAACATCGCCTCGCGCGAGGGGGCGGCGGCCCTCGTGGTCCGCGGGGTGGACGGCGTGAAGGTGGGAGTGGGCCCGGGGTCCATCTGCACCACGCGCGTGGTGACCGGCGTCGGCGTCCCGCAGCTCACGGCGGTGATGGACGCGGTCGAAGGGGCCAATGGGATCCCGGTGATCGCCGACGGCGGGATCAAGTACTCGGGTGACATCGTGAAGGCGCTGGCCGCCGGGGCGTCGAGCGTGATGATGGGGTCGATGCTCGCCGGGACGGAGGAGAGCCCGGGGGAGTCGTTCCTCCTCGAAGGGCGCCGCTTCAAGATGATTCGCGGGATGGGCTCCCTCTCGGCCATGCAGGACGGGAGCGCCGACCGGTACTTCCAGGAGGGGGAGATGAGCCCCAAGAAGCTCGTCCCCGAGGGGATCGAGGGGCGCGTCCCCTACAAGGGGCCGGTCGCCGACGTCCTGTTCCAGATGATCGGTGGGTTGCGGAGCGGGATGGGGTACGTGGGGTGTGGCGACATGCTCTCACTCCGCACCGAGGCGGGCTTCGTCCGCATCACGGCGGCCGGGCTGCGTGAATCGCACCCGCACGACGTGACCATCACCCGCGAGGCGCCGAACTACTCCGTGTAGCGCGCCCCGCGCGCGGCGCTGCGGCCCCGGCCGGCTCGTCGCGTGCGGCGAGCCGGCTTGCCTTGTGGGTGGTCGGCCGCCTCCAGAGCGTGGGGCGGGGAGGGCCGGCTTCGCATCGTCGGACGGGTCGTCGCGGCGCGCGGTCTGGCCCCGAACTTGCGAAATCACCGACCATGCTGAATCGCTCACTCCTGCTCACCAGCATCGGCATCGCCTTGCTGTTGTGGGTAATGACCCTCGACACCTGGCGCGCCGGGGTCGTCCCGTTGGGCGTCGGTGCCACGGCGGCCGCGATCGTGATCGCCGCCGGACTCCTCCTGGCCCTGGCGGCGGTCCTGCGGCCCGGGGCACACCATCCGCCGATGACGCTCGCCAGCCGCGTCGGGGTGTTCGTGGCGGTCGGCGCTGCCTTCCTGGCCGTCGCCGGGCTCGGCGTGTTGTCGCGCCGCAATCGCACGCCGACCCCGGTCCAGTTCGTCCGGCTCCGCGAGGAGATGCCGTTCGGCCATGGCGAGGTGTCGCGCGGCGCGGACGGCGCGGTGCTGTACACCACGGTGCACGGGCTCGAGGTCTCGGTCGAGCGCTCCGCCTTCGACCTCGACGTGCTCCCTAACGAGCAACAGCTGGCGGCGGCACACGACCTCGTGACGCGCGTGATGCGGGCCGCGCCGGCCTTCGCCGACTACGACGCGGTGCAGCGGGCGGGCGGCTTCTCCATCAACGCCACCTTCCTTGGCGACGACGAGGGGGCGGCGATGGAGCACCTCGTCAACCCCGCGTACATGGAGGACAGTGCCGTCGTCGACCCCGCGCGTCCCGAGGCGCTCGTCTTCCGTCGGGACGGGGCGGGGAGGCGCCAGCTCATCGGCTTCATGTTCATGATGCGCCGGGGACAGCACGGGCCGCAGGTGGGCGGGCCGCTCACCAAGTGGCACTTCCACCCCGAGACCTTCTTCTGCATGGACTCCATCGGGACGCCACGCGCCAGGCGCGAGGCGAGCGGGGCCTGCCCCGCGGGGATGAACCGCGGCCCCTCGGCGGAGATGCTGCACGTCTGGCTCGTCCCGAATTCCTACGGCGTCTTCTCGCACATGATGGGAGGCGACCACCTCGCGCACGAGCAGGGTGGCGCCGCGCACGACATGAGCGCGATGCCCGGCATGGCCCCGCCGGCGGAGGGAGGGGGGGCGACGCGTGACACGGGGATCGCACCGGCGCCACTCGGAGGGCACCAGCACTGACCCCCCCGTCGCCGGAACGCTCCCAGCCGGCCTCTCGGGTTCGCTGACCCACGCGCGCAACGGCGCGGGCTCCCAACGGAGCCCGCGCCGTTCACGTATGTCAGCTTGACAACGCTGTTCAAGGAGGCGCACTTTGCCCCGCTCTGCGGCACAGCGCGCGTCCCTCGGGCGATCGTGGCGACGATCGCCCGTTTCACGTTTCTCGACCGGAGACGCCCACGATGGGATTGCTTTCCAAGAAGAGCCTCGACCTCCTCATGCGCGAGGCGGAGGGGACCGAGGGAGAGCCGACGCTCAAGCGATCGCTCGGCGCCCTCAACCTGACCCTCCTCGGCATCGGGGCGATCATCGGCGCCGGGATCTTCGTCCTCACGGGGACGGCGGCCGCGCAGTATGCGGGGCCGGCCATCGTCCTCTCGTTCATCCTGGCCGGCGCCGGGTGCCTCTTCGCCGGGCTGTGCTACGCGGAATTCGCGTCGATGATTCCCATTGCCGGGAGCGCGTACACGTACGGCTACGCCACGCTCGGCGAGCTGGTGGCCTGGATCATCGGGTGGGACCTGATCCTCGAGTATCTCTTCGCCGCCTCGACCGTCGCCGTGGGATGGTCCGGCTACTTCACCTCGTTCCTGCGCGACTATACCGGCATCACCCTGCCGGCGTCGCTGAGCAACGCTCCCTTCAACGTCGTCGGGACGCACACCCTGGTGCCGAGCGGGGCGATCATCAACCTCCCGGCGATGTTCCTGGTCGCGATCCTCACCACGCTCCTGGTGGTGGGCATCCAGGAGTCGGCCAAGCTGAACAACCTGATCGTCTTCGTGAAGGTGACGATCGTCTTCCTGGTCATCGGCTTCGGCTTCATGTACGTGACGCCGTCCAACTGGGAGCCGTTCATTCCGCCTAACGACGGCACCTTCGGCCACTTCGGCTTGAGCGGGGTCGTGCGTGCCGCCGGGGTGATCTTCTTCGCCTACATCGGCTTCGACGCCGTCTCGACGGCCGCCCAGGAGGCGAAGAACCCGCAGCGCGACCTCCCCATCGGGATCCTCGGCTCGCTCACGGTCTGCACCGTGCTCTACATCCTGATGGCCAGGGTGATGACCGGCGTGGCGCACTACAGCGAGCTCAACGTCCCCGACCCGGTCTACGTCGCGATCGCCAAGGCCGGGCCCGGGCTCGAATGGCTCAAGCCGCTCATCGCCCTCGGCGCCATTGCCGGGCTCGCGTCGGTCGTCCTCGTCATGCTCCTGGGGCAGCCGCGCATCTTCTACGCGATGTCGCGCGACGGTCTCCTCCCGCCGGTCTTCGGCAAGGTCCACCCCAAGTTCCAGACCCCCTACATCTCGACGATCATCACCGGGGCGGTGGCCATGGTCGTCGCCGGGCTCTTCCCGATCGGGCTCCTGGGCGAGCTCGTCTCCATCGGGACGCTCCTCGCCTTCGTGATCGTGAGCGCCGGCGTCCTCGTGCTGCGCTATCGCTCGCCCAACTTGCATCGCCCCTTCCGGACCCCGCTCGTCCCGCTCGTCCCGATCCTCTCGATCCTGATCTGCGGCTACATGATGTACGGGCTCCCCGCCGACACCTGGCTCCGGCTGTTGATCTGGCTCGCGCTGGGGCTGGCGATCTACTTCCTCTACGGCCGAAAGCACTCGCGGGTGCAGGCGGCCGAGCGGGCGGGGACGGTCTACTAGCGGCTTCCACTGGGGCGCGGGCACAGCCGTTGCCCCGGCGAAGCTGTTACTTTACCAGCGGCGCTCCGGATGGAGCGCCGCTTTCGCTTGTCCCCACCTTCCGTGCCACTGACCGGACTGCTCACCGTCCCTCCCGCGCGTCGCGAAGCCATCCTGCGCATCGCCGACACGCTCAAGCACACGCCGCTGGTTGCCCTCACGACGCACATCAACGCCGATGGCGACGCGGCGGGCTCCGTCTCCGCGCTCGCCCGGCTCCTCCCCCAGCTGGGCGTGCAGGTGCGGGTGGTGAACCCGACCCCCTGGCCCTCCATCTTCAGCTACCTGCTGGGAGGCGACATCACCGACCGGACCGCGAAGGGGGCGGCGGGGCTCAAGGGCGTCGACGCCGTGATCGCGCTCGACGTGAGCGACATGAGGCGGCTGGGGGCGCTGGCCGACACCGTGCGCGCCATGACCGTCCCGCGCATGGTCATCGACCACCACGTCCCGACCGACGAGCCGGCGGGAGAGATCGTGCTGGACGACACCGACGCCTGCGCCACCGGCGAGCTCCTCTTCGACTTCGCGTCGGTCCTGGAGCTGGAGATCACGCCGCCCATCGCCCAGGCGCTGTACACGGCGATCCTGACCGACACCGGGGGGTTCCGCTACTCGAACACGACGCCGCGCTGCCACGCCATCGCGGCCACGCTGCTGCAGTGCGGTGTCGATCCCGAGGAGATGTATCGCCGCATCTATGCGTCGGTCTCCACCGGACGCCTCCTCCTGCTGCGCGACTCGCTGCAGTCGTTGGGGCACGACCCGGTGCACGGGATCTCGTGGATCTGCGTCACCGCCGATGCGCTGGAGCGCTACGAGGTGAGCCCCGAGGACCTGGACGGGATCGTGGAGCACCCGCGCTCCATCGCCGGGACGCGGCTCGCGCTCTTCTTCCGCGACCTGGGCTACGGCAAGGTGAAGGTCTCCTTCCGGAGCACGGGCGACGTGGACGTCAACCGCTTCGCGCGCGACTTCGGGGGGGGCGGGCACGCCAAGGCCTCCGGGGCGTTGATCCCGGGGACGCTCGAGGCGGTCCGCGACCGGGTCGTCGAGGCGGCCCGCGCCTATGTGGGCGAGCCCGTCCCGGCATCGACGGAATGACGCCGTCGTCTGCTGCTCCCCTTCCTTCATCGACCAGCTCATCACGCACGACATATGGCCACCACGCTGCAGGAACGCATCGGGCGGGCGCTCTCCGCCATCCGCAACCCTCGCACGGGCGAGGACGTCCTCACCAGCCAGCTGGTGCGTGACATCGGGACGACGCTCGAGGGGAGGGTGCACCTGACGGTGGTCCTCTCGCCCGAGGACGAGGCCACGCTGGTGCGCGACGTGCGCCGGGCGGTGGAGGAGGTTGAAGGGGTCACGAATGTGCAGGTGGAGTTGCGCGACGCATCGGAGGTGGCGCCGGGGCGTCGCGCCGCGCGCGGGGGGCAGCCCGCCGCCGGCGGGGCGCGCGCCCTCCCCGTGATGGACGATCGCCCGGCCGCGCCGCGCCCGAGCGTGCCGCCGCCCGTCGCCTATCCGCAGTTGGGGCGCATCGTCGCCGTGTCGTCGGGGAAGGGCGGGGTGGGGAAGTCCACCGTCGCCGTGAACCTGGCGGTCGCGCTGGCCAGGCGCGGGCTCCGGGTGGGGCTCATGGATGCCGACATCTACGGCCCCAACATCCCGCGGATGATGGGCGTCGCGGGCGCGCCCATGGTCGAGAACGAGAAGATCATCCCGCACGAGGCGCATGGGGTGAAGCTCATCTCGTTGGGGCTGCTGATCGAGCGCGACCAGCCGGCCATCTGGCGTGGCCCCATCGTCATGAAGATCACCACGCAGTTCCTGCGCGACGTGAACTGGGGCGCGCTCGACTTCCTCATCGTCGACATGCCGCCGGGAACGGGCGACGCCCAGCTCTCGCTGGTGCAGGCCACGCAGGTGACGGGGGCGATCATCGTCACCACGCCGCAGGAGGTCGCGGTCGGCGACGCGCTGCGCGGGGTCAAGATGTTCCAGCGCACCGGCGTCCCGGTGCTGGGCATCGTCGAGAACATGTCGTGGTTCGAGTGCCCGCACTGCGGCAAGCCGACGGCGCTCTTCGGTTCGGGGGGCGGGCAGCGCCTGGCCGAGGAGTGCGCCCTCCCGCTCCTGTCGCAGGTGCCGCTGTACCCGCGGGTGATGGAAGGGGGAGAGACGGGGCGCCCCGTGGTGCTGGCCGACGCGGAGTCGCCGGCGGCCCGGGCGCTCGCCGCGCTGGCCGAGCGAGTGGCTTCGTTGTTGGGCGCCGTGGCGTGAGCCTGGCCAGCGGGGCGCTGGTCGACGACCACCTCCCCCGGGTCATCCGCCGGGTCGCCCTCCCGGCGGTCGCGTCCAACCTCCTCATGACCCTGTTCGCGTCGATGGACGCGTACTGGGTCGGCACGCGCATCGGTCCCGAGGGGCTGGCCGCGGTTTCGACCGGCGTCTTCTGGGTCTGGCTCGTCGTCGCCATCGCCGAGGGGGTCGCGCTGGGCGTCACGGCGCTCGCGGCGCGTCGGCATGGCGAGGGCAATCCGGACGAGGCGGCGCGCGTGGCCGGCGGGGCGATTCTCTTCACGCTCGCCCTGGGGCTCGTGGTGGGGGTGGCGGGGGCGCTCTCGGTGGACGCGCTCTTCGCCTTCATGCAGACGCCGCCCGAGGTCACCGCGCTCGCCCGCGACTACCTGCGCACCTACTTCCTCGGCCTTCCGCTCATCTACGGCTACTTCTGCGTCGACGCGACCTTCCGCGCCTCGGGCGACACGCGCACGCCGCTGGTCCTCCTCACCGTCTCCGTCGCCTGCACCCTCCTGCTCGACCCGGTGCTGATCCTCGGGTGGTGGGGCGCGCCGCGCCTGGGGATCACGGGAGCGGCGGTGGCGCTGGTCGCGACGCGTGGCGCCGCCTTCGCCATCGGCACCTGGCTCCTGCGCCGGCGCGGGATGTTGCGCGCCCCCGGGCGCCGGGTGGGGAGCGAGGCTTTGCACCTGTCGGAAGGGGCGCCGTACGTCATGTCCGGGTCGGCCGAAACGGCGCGGCGCCTCGCGCACCGCGGTGAGCTGGGGGCCACCCTCGCCGTGGTGTCGCGCGTCCTCCGCATCGGCCTCCCGACGGCGGTGACCGGGGTGATCTTCTCGTTCATCTACGTCGCGATGACCCGCACCACGACGCACTTCGGGACGCCGGCGCTGGCCGCGCTCGGCCTCGGGCACCGCATCGAGAGCTGGCTCTACATGATCGGCGTCGGCTTCGGCGCGGCGGCCGCCGCCATCGTCGGACAGAACCTCGGCGCCCGGCAGGTGGCGCGCGCCGAGCGCGCCGGGTGGATCACGATGGGCTTCGGGATGCTCCCCGCCCTCGTGATGGCGACCGCCTCGCTGGCCATCCCCGAACGCCTGGCGCTGGCCTTCACCAACGACCCCACGGTGGTGGACGAGACGGCGATGTACCTGCGCATCAACGCGCTGTCGCAGCTTCTCCTCCCGGCGGAGATCGTGCTGGAGGGGGCGCTGGGCGGGGCGGGCGACACCGTCCCGCCGATGATCACCTCCACGGCGCTGACGGCGCTCCGCATCCCGCTGGCGGCGTGGTGGGCGGCGCTCTGGGGGCCGGTCGGGATCTGGTGGGCCATCTCGGTGACCGCCGCCGGGCGCGGGGTGGCGATGATGCTCCTCTGGCGGAGCGGGCGGTGGAAGCGCAAGACTGTGTGATGCGCCCCATCGTCACCCTGCTCACCGACTTCGGGACCGCCGACGGCTACGTGGCGGAGATGAAGGGGGTCCTCCTCTCGCTCGCCCCCGAGGCGACGCTGGTGGACCTCGCGCACGACATCCCGCCCCAGGACATCGAGCTGGCGCGGCTCACCCTGGCGCGGTACTGGCGGCGCTTTCCGGAGGGGACGGTGCACCTGGCGGTGGTCGATCCCGGCGTCGGGACACCGCGCCGGTGCATGGCGGTGGAGAGCGACCGGCGCTTCCTGGTGGGGCCGGACAACGGCGTGCTGTCGCCCGCGTTGCTCCTGGCGGGGGCACGGGCGGTGGGGCTGGCCGTCCCCCCGTCGGCGTCGCGCACCTTCCACGGGCGCGACGTCTTCGCCCCGGCGGCGGCGGCGCTGGCGCTGGGCATGCCGCTCGACCACCTGGGCGCGCCGCTCGACGCCCCGGTGATGCGCCGCACGCGCGAGGCGGTGCGCCGCGAGGACGGGGCCGTGGTGGGCGAGGTGATCGCCATCGACCGCTTCGGCAACGCCATCACCAACCTGCTGGGGGCGCGCAGCGGCGTCGTTGCGGCTGGCGGACGCCCGGTCCCCATTCGCGCGACCTACGCCGACGTCGCCGCCGGCGCGCCGGTGGCCATCAGCGGGTCCAGCGGCCTCCTCGAGATCGCGGTGCGCGAGGGGAGCGCCGCGGCCGTCCTCGGCCTCGCGCGCGGGGCCACCGTCGTCTGGTACCGCGGCCAGCATCCATGAGGCGGCGACCGCGGGCGGGACCCCCGCGGGCGTGACGACAGGCGCCCGCGGCGCGACACGGCGCGCCGCGAGACGCCTGCCGTTCTCCCCCTCCGGTGAGAAGGTCTCACGCCACCTCACGGATCGCGGTCGATGCACCCCTGGAACCTGGGATTGTTGCGCTCGTCGGCCGACACGGGGATGACGTAGTCGGATCCGTAGACACCACCCTTGAAGTAGGCGCCCGACGGGTAGACCGACGCGACCGGACGCCCGTACTGCCGTACCAGGCGCCGCAGGTCACCCGTGCGATGCGCCGTCAGGTACAACCAGTTCGCGCGCTCGGAGAACAGGAGGTCCTCGCGCGCGCCCGGCGTCCCCGGATCGGCCAGCGGGCCAAGCCCGATCCCCAGCCGCAGGGCGTCGAGTGTCGCGAACATCGCGGGGGCGTCGCCGGCGCGAAGCGCCGCCTCGGCCTGGATCAGCCGCGCCTCCACGCCGTCGGCCAGGACCGTCGGCGTCGACGCCTCGGGATACTTTCGCGCGATGATGAGCCTCGTCTCGCCGTCGAAGCCGGGGCCACCCGTGTCCAGCGCACCGATGCGCGGATCGCCCGCCGAGGCGAACGGGAGCCCAACGCCGCCCTCTCGATCGGCGACGCTGAACGACGCCCCGTTGTAGAAGTAGTGCCAGATGCCGTTGCGCTGGCGGTTGGAGTTGGTCGACGACTCGATGACGTAGCGGAAGCTTGTGGATACGCCGGCCACCGCCGTCGCCGCCTCGCTCCAGCGCGCGAGGTTCACCAGCGCGCGCCCCTTGCCCACGCGCGCGAGCGCCTCGAGGTCGCCGTCCTGGATCGCCCGAGCCATGGCGATGACCGAGTCGAACTTCGCGACCGCCACCTGGAAGATCTCGTCGCGCGCCAGCGGATCGCCGTAGACGAGCGCCTCGTCGTCGGTGATGGTGCTGAACGGGACGCCAGAGCAGTAGTGCTCGCCGAAGAGGATGTGCGCGAAGGCGTCGATGGCGATCATCTCCGCGTGCCCGTCGGAGCCCGGATCGAACTGCGCGTACTTGCGCGCGGCCGCCGACGCGGCCGCCCGGGCACGGCTCAGGTCGAGGAAGAGGGCGACCATCGAGCCGTTGGCCGCCGTCACCCGGTGCGCGTCGAGGTTGATGCGATCGCTGAACGTCTCGGCGTCGACCAGCTCGTCGGAGAAGAGGCCGCCGAGGTTGATGAGCCCCTCGTGCCCTCCGTTGGCGAGGTCGCCGCCGCCCGAATAGGCGATCTGGAACGAGCCGAGCACGCCGGTGCGGAGCGCGGGGAGCGCGCTCTTGCCGGCCAGGCTCCCGGGACGCACGACGTCGACGTCGTCGACTTCGAGCACCCGGTCGGGGTTGCAGCCGACGAGCGCCAGCGCGGCGAGGGCCATCGCGCTTCGGCGGATGAAGATGTGTCCAGGCATGCGCGGAGTGTCTCCGTGATGGGTCATGGCGATCACCACCCGAGCGCGACGCGCGCCGTCAGGTACCGGACGGGCGGCTGGGTGAAGAACTCGGCGGTGCTGTAGTTGGAGGTGCCGTTGTAGTTGATCTCCGGGTCGAAGCCCGTGTAGTCGGTCCACGTCGCCAGGTTGCGCCCGGCGATCGTGAGGCTGAGCGACGAGGAGCGCAGGCGGCGCGCCCACTCGCCGGGGGCATCGAAGGTCAGCGACACCTCGCGCAGCTTCCAGAAGCTGGCATCCTCGATGTAGCCGGCGCTCGTCCCGAGCAACCCCGCCACGCGGCGCGCCTGCAGCGCCAGCGACGAGCCGGGGGCGTAGGCCTCCTGGCAGCGCACGAAGACCGCGCAGCGGAACTCGCCGCCGGCGTTGTAGATCTTGAAGCCGCCGCGGTGGTTCAGCAGCGCCGTCAGGCGCACCCGGCGGAAGATCGTGAGCGACGGCGTGATCGACATCTCGCGGCTCGGGAGCGGCGCCCCGAGGTAGGTGACGTCGTTCCCCAGCGTCACCTCGCCAGCGGTGATGATCCCGTCGCCGTTGGCGTCGGCGTAGGTGTACGGCGTCTGCCAGTAGCCCCCCACCGGGTGCCCCTCGGCCACGCGCTGCGCGAAGTTGCCGTCCAGCGCGCCGAGCCCGAAGAAGATCGTGTCGACGCCGGCGCCCAACGTGACGAGCCGGTTGGTGTTCGTCGATCCGACCACGTTGACGTCGAGGCGCACGGGGCGCGTGTCGACCAGGGTGGCCTGGAGCGAGGCCTCGTAGCCGTTGTTGGTCACCTCGCCGAGATTCTCGTAGCGGGTCGCGGCCCCCGTCGACGGCGGCAGGTTGCGCTGGATGAGCGCGTCGCGCGTCGTCTTGCGATACGCCGTCAACTCCAGCGAAGCGCGCCCCGAGAACAGTCCCAGGTCGACCCCTCCCTCGAACTCGGTCGACTTCTCCGGCTTGAGCGTCGCGTTGCCGACGTTGTTGGCCAGCTCCACCCCGCCCACGTCGCTCCCCGCGCGGCGGTACGCGATGGTGTTGTAGAACGTGACCGCATTGCGGAAGCCGGGGCGCTGCCCCGACTGGCCGGCGGCGGCCCGCAGGCGCAACGACGACACGAGGTTCGTCCGCGGGAACCACGACTCCTCGTTGACCACCCACGATAGCGAGGCGGCGGGATACGTGACGAACTCGAGGTCCTGCCCGAAGTTGCTGTTGTCGTCGCCGCGAAGCGACGCGGTGAGGAAGAGCTTGTCGCGCCAGGCGATGCGCTGCTGGGCAAAGACGCCGAGCGTCACGATCTCCTGGTTCTGCTCGTTGACGGCGAAGCCGCTGGTGGTCCCGCCGAGCGAACCGGTCCCGGCCGCCAGGCCCTGGCCGAAGGCCTGCGTTCCGTGCACGATCTCGCGGTTGAACTGCGTGCCGAGCGAGCTGTTGGCCTCGATGCTGGCCACGGGGCGCCAGGTCGCCGTGGCGTTGGCATTCCCCGTGTAGGTCCAGAGCCCGTAGGGGTTCGACTGCCGCTGCCCGAGCGTGCGTTCGTCGGGGCCGGCGATCAGGGCGGGGGGGAGGACGGACTGGTCGCTGCGCCCCGCGTAGTCCACCCCGCCAAGCCCCGTGGCCGACAGCCATCCCAGCGGGCGCCACGTCCCGTTGAGCGAGGCGGTCACGCGATCCACCGCCTGGTCGACGCCGATCTGGCTGTACAGCGCCGGCGGATAGAAGATGTACCCGCGCGTATCCGGATTGTCGAACGCCGAGCCGAGGACGCTGTTGGCGATCGGGCTCAGGTCGTTGTTGTCGTTCTGCGGAAGGCGCGCCCGCACCTGGTGGTAGCCGAGCTTCGCCGAGAACTCCGCCTGCGGGCTCAGCTGGCCGGTGATGTTGGCGCGAATCCCCTGCTTGCGCACGCTGTTGTTGGAGTACACCCCCTGCTCGCGGGTGTAGTCGCCGCCGAGGTAATACTGCGTGCGGTCGGTGCCGCCCGCCGCGCTCAGGCCGTAGTTCGACCGCCACCCGCGCACGAAGACCGAGGCGTCCTCGATCGGCGTCCAGTGGACCAGCGAGTCGGGCTTCGGGGTACAGCGGTTGTCGGCGACATCGACGAGTGTGCACGCCGTGGTGCGGGCGCCGCTGGGGCGCGTCCCCACGCGCGCGAAGTTGGCCGGGTAGTCGAACACGTCCTCCACCCGCCCGCCATCGCCGTAGAAGCTCCAGCGCGTCCGGCCCGACTTGCCGCGCTTGGTGGTGATCTGGACGACGCCATTGGCGGCGGCCGTGCCGTAGAGCGCCGCCGCCGCGGGCCCCTTGATGATCTCGATGTCCTCGATGTCGTCGGGGTTCAGGTCGTCCAGCCGCGTCGGGTTCTGCCCGCCCAGGCTGATCGTCGAGCCGCCCGGATCGGTCACCGACCGGATGCCATCGATGATGACCAGCGGCTCGTTGGACAGCGACACGGAGTTGGACCCGCGAATGCGGATGCGCGAACCGGTGCCACTGGTCCCGCTCGTTTGCGTGACGGTCACGCTCGCCGCGCGCGAGGAGAGCAGGTCGTTCACCCCGCTCACGATCACCCTCGGGATGGAGTCGGTCCGCAGGGCGGCGATGCTGTTGCCGGTCTCGCGCTGGCGCTCGGTGGCGCCGGTGGCACTGATGGTCACCTGGTCGAGCCGGGTGATCGTGGCGGTGAGCGCGATGTCGACGGTCACCTCCCCTCCTGCCGTGACGACGGCGGAGTCCAACGCCGCCGCGTACCCCAGTCGCAGCACGCGAAGGCGTGCCATGCCAGGAGTGACCGCGGTGAGGCGATACTGCCCGGTCTCGCTCGTGCGAACGTCGCGCTGCACACCGACGAGCGTGACGCGGGCGTCGCCGAGTGGTGCGCCGGTCGCGCGATCGGTGATCCGGCCGGTGATGGTCCCGCTCCCCTGCGCGTGCGCCACCGGGGCGGCCGCGATGAGGATGATGATCACGGCCAGTCCCTGACAAGGACGCTGTCGCATGTGTCCTCCGGATGATGAGGGTGCGTGGGCGCAGCGTCGCGCCGGCTTCACGCGGCGGCGACGGCCCGACGCGACTCGTCAGGCGCGGGCGCGCGAGGGAGCCCCACGCGCGCCCGCCTGCACGGGGCACGTAGGTAGGCGCGCGCACGCGTCACCATGCGATTGGGGCGAGTGGCACTGCCAGGCGGACGAACGGTGTAGGAACGACCGGAGGGTGTCCTACCGTTCATGACGCGCCCGCAACGGCTCGTCACTCACGTCGGCCGCGAGCGCTCAGCGGCGACGGGTGGCCGTTGCGGGACTTCGATGCACCGGTCCGGCGCTACGGCACGACGACCATCCGCGCGCCGTCGAGGATCGCCCCGTCCCTTCCCTCGGCGCCCAGCAACTCGACGCGTACTGTGCGATCACCACGCGGCTTGAACTGCCAGAGCCGCATCTGGTCGCCCGTGAGCGTGTACCATCCGCGCTCGCGTGGGCCGAAGCCGCCCGGCTGGTCGGCCGTCGCCAGCACGTGCGAATACGTCCCGTCGGAGAAGAACTCCCAGGTGTGCAGGATCTTCATCTCGTCGGAGTGACTGAACCGCCGCGCGAAGGTGTTCTGCGGCTCGAAGGGAGGCGATCCCGGCGATCCGGCCGACGCCGGCCGCTCGCCCGACGCCGCCGCCCACGCCTCCATCGCCTTCTGGTTGCACAGGTCCTCCATCAGCTCCTCCCCGTGCTCCTTGTAGTACTGGGCGAGCTTGAGGTGGATGCGCGAGGCGTCGGAATAGTCGCCCTTCTTGTGCACGCGGAGGAGGAGGAAGATCTCCTTCTCCAGTTCGCTCGCTGGCGCCTTGGGGAGGCCGCCGACCTCGAAGCGCTCCAGCTCGCGCGCGGGGCGGTTTGCCTGGGCCTCGGCGACGAGTGGGAACGCCAGGGGGAGAGTCAGGGCGACGGTCAACGCGAGGAATCGGGACCGCATGGGGTCCTCCTGTCTCCGGTGGTGGGAAGACAGTAGGGGGGCGATTCGGCGGCGTCTGTCAGCGTGAGGGGGGGCATTCGGCCCTCCGTATCCGGACAGCGCCTCATGGACTCCCGTTAGGACACCCCTGCGCGCCGCGTCCGGTGCCCCCGGTCGTCGACGCAGCCGCGCTGCCGCCCTCGCGTGGGCACACCTCGGTTACCATATCGGAGCGGGCGCCGAGGCCCGGGTCGTTCGACCCACGCGCCTCACGCCGGGAGGGCGCTGATTTCCCCGTGGCGCACCGCGCCACGTTCCCTTCGCCACGCCGAATCGACCGATGGCCACGTACACTGTCTCCGTCTCCGACCTCATCCCCGCTTCGGCCGCCACGTGCTACGGCATCGTGGCGGATTACCGCGAGGGGCACCCCCTGATCGTTCCCCCGAAGGTGTTCGGCCCTCTCGTCGTCGAGGCGGGCGGCGTCGGCGCCGGGACGCGCGTGCGCTTCACGATGACGATTCTCGGCATCACGCGTGAGTTGGTCGCCGACATCACCGAGCCCGAGCCTGGACGCAAGCTCGTGGAAGTCATCGAAGAGACGGGAGCCATCACGAACTTCCTCTTCGATCCGACCCGTCCCGCTGAGACGCGCGTGACGATCGAGACGATCTTCCCCCTCGTCGCCGGCCTGCGGGGGGCCGTCGAGCGGTGGATCACGGAGCGCACGCTCCCCCGCATCTATCGCGAGGAGCTGCAACGCCTGGCGGAGGTGTGCAAGCGGCGGGGGGGCGCGACGCGTTGACGCCGTGGCGGCGAAGGGGAGGGCACCGCCAGCGGAGGGCGCTTCGGGGCGCGCCTGGCGCCTGGTCGTGCGGCTCGCGCTTCGAGGCGCGCTTGGCGCGTAGTCCTCCCGAACTGCCGCGCGATGCGTCATTCTTCGCCCCGCATGCGCATTCGACAACTCGCACCTTCCGCTCGTCGTCGCCTCGGACGGCGCGTCATCGGCGCCCTTGCCCTGGTGCTCGCCGCCTGTTCCGGCGACGACTCGCCCACCGGTCCCGGAACCACCCCCCCGCCGCCCACGCCGCGCGACACGGCCTTCACCGTCCCGGCCGTCCTTCGTGAGTTCCGGGGCGTCTGGATCGCGACGGTGGCCAACCTCGACTGGCCTTCGCGCACCACGCTGACCGCCGCCGAACAGCGCGCCGAGCTGGTTTCCCTTCTCGACCGGGCGGCGCAGCTCGGCGCCAACGCCGTGGTCTTCCAGGTGCGCGTGAACGGCGAGCGCCTGTACGCCGGCGGCACCGAACCGTGGGCCACCGCCCTCGCCGGGCGCACCGACGTGGCCCCCGGCTACGACCCGCTGCAGCTGGCGATCGACTCGGCGCGCGCCCGCGGCCTCGAGGTGCATGCCTGGTTCAACCCCTTCCGCGCCGGCAACGCCAGCGACACGGCGCGCCTCGCTCCCACGCACTTCGCCGCCCTCCGCCCCGACCTCCGGCGCATCCCGCGCGACCGCGTTACCGGCAACGGCGTCGGCCTCTGGTTCGATCCCGGCGAGCAGGACGTGCAGGACCACACCATCGCCGTCATGAACGACGTGGTGCAGCGCTACGACATCGACGCCCTCCACATCGACGATTTCTTCTATCCGTATCCGAACAGCAGCGGCGCCCTCGTCTTTCCCGACGACTCGACCTATGCCCGCTACACGCGCGGCGGCGGTACGCTGGCCAGGGGCGACTGGCGCCGCGAGAACATCAACCGCTTCGTGGAGCGGATGTACCGCGAGGTCAAGCAGCGCAAGCCGTGGGTGCGTGTCGGCATTTCGCCGTTTGGGATCTGGCGCCCGGGGTTCCCCGTCGGCGTGACGGGGCTCGACGCCTGGAACGAGCTCTACGCCGACTCGCGCCTCTGGCTGCAGCGCGGCTGGGTGGATTACCTCGCCCCGCAGCTCTACTGGGCCATCGGCTCCTCGGGGCAGCCGTTCAACGCCCTGCTGGACTGGTGGCTGGCGCAGAACACGATGGGGCGCCACGTTTGGCCCGGCCTCGCCGCCTATCGCGTGGCCGACGGGTCGGCGAGCGCGTACACGGCCAACGAGATCGTGAGCCAGGTGGCCGCGGTGCGGCAGCGGGGCGGGGCGCCGGGGACGATCCTCTTCCGCGCCGGCTCCGTCTTCGCCAACCGCGACAACCTGTTCGGCACGCTCGCGTCGGGAGCGTTCGCGACCTCCGCGCTCGCCCCGCCCCTCACCTGGATCGACGACACCCCGCCCGCCCCTCCCGCTCTCGACGTCGCGCCGGCCAGCCCCGCCGAGTGGCGGGTGACGCTCGCGTCGCCGTCGGCGGAGCCGCTGCGCTGGTGGTTCGTACGCTGGCGCACGCGCTCGTCGAGCGACGAGATCCGCTGGTTCGGCCGCCGGGTGCATGCGGCGCTCGGGACGATGCGCGTCCCTGCCGCCGTCGATGGGGCGCGGACCGACGGCATCGTGGTGCAGGCGGTGGACCTGGCGGGGAACACGAGCGCGGCGACCGTGTGGCGTGCGCCATGACGGGGCAGGGGGCGAGCCCGCGGGCTCGCCCCCTGCAGGGGGCGAGCCCGCGGGCTCGCCCCCTGCCTGATTGCACCTGCCGGTCCCGCCACACGCCGGGGGCGCCACCGCGCGCCGCCGGCGCCGTCCCTCAGAAGTTGGGGTTGGCCAGCTTCTCAGCGTCGGGAAGCGGCCAGCACCGCTGGTTCCCGTACGTGCCTCCCTTGGCATACGGCGTCCCCGCGGCCGGGACCTGCGGGAGGTTGAGCCGCTTGAGGTCGTACCAGCGGTTCCCCTGCAGGAAGAGCTCGCGATTGCGCTCCTCGGCGAGCGTCGTGGCGAACGCCGCCTCCTCCGCCGCCGTCAGCGGCGGGAGGGCGACGCCCGCGCGGGCGCGCAACGCGTTCAGGATCGAGATGCCGCTTGCCCCTCCCTGCGCCTCGGCCAGGATCAGCTGGGCCTCGATCCCCGTCGCGATCGGCGTCGGGGCGGTGAGCGACCCGTACTTGTTCTGGGTGTAGAGCGGGTTCACCTGGTCCGAGGCCAGCCGGTTGGCGTTGGTGATGCGGACGCGCGGGTCCGCGACTCCCTGCACCGTCAGGTTCCGGTACGGCGCGGCAATCGTCACCGCGAGCCCCTGGTTGTTCTGCGTGAAGACGCGGTTCTGCCGTCGCGTCGACAGCGTGTTGTGCTCCGCGTTGTACACGAACGACACGGGGACGCCCCCCGCATCGGCGGCGGCCGCCGCCTTGTTGCCGCGGTCGAGGTAGGCTCTCGCGCGCCCGACCCGCGCCAGGTTCAGCACGTTCTGGTCGTTGGCCGCCGTGGCCGCGGTGATGGCCTTGGTGAAGCGCACGACCGCCGAGTCGAAGACCTGGTCGGAGGTGAGTTCGGGGCCGACGTTGATCGTCGCCGAGCAGAAGCCCTCGCCCAGGTACAGGGTGGCATACCCGGCCATCGCCGCCGTCGTGGCGATGAAGCGCTGGCGGTTGGCGACCTGCTGGTCGGTCCATTCCTCGAGCTTCTTCGTCGCCTGGTCGTTGGTGTGGCGCGCCGTGTTGATCGGCGTGTACACCCCCAACCCTTCGCAGGAGAAGGTCGAGTAGTGGGCGTCGGTCGGGAGGACCTCGCGCCGGTCGTACGACCAGCGCGAGGCGGTCTGCGTGGCGTCCACCAGCTCACCGGCGGCAAGCCCGCCCGCCACGATGTAGGAGCCGAGTGCACATTCGAGGTCGGCCACCGAGCTGGCCACCAGGAGCGCGGCGTTGGAAGGTTGCAGGAGCCCGCTTTCCGACAGCCGCGCGGGGCTCTCGGCGCTGAGGAGCTGGTCGATCTCGTCGCTGCACGCCACCAGCGGGAGCGTGAGCAGCGCGGCGGCGGCGACGTGCCGCGCCAGGCGATAGGCGGCGCCCATCGCGCGGGACGTGCGCCCCTGGAGCGTTGAAGGCGTCATGGTCAGTAGCTCAGGCTGATGGTGGTCACGATCTGGCGAACCTGTGGCAGGACGTTCTGTTCCCACTGGCCGAAGGCCCCGCCGCGCGAGCCGCCGTTGAACGACGCCTCGGGGTCCATCCCCTTGTACCTGGTGCTCATCCCCAGGTTGCGGCCGGCGAGGGTGATCGTGGCCCGCGAGGCCCGGAAGTACGAGGCCAGGCTGTTGGGGAGCGCGTACGACGCCGAGAGCTCGCGGAAGCGGAGGAAGCTCGCGTCCTGGACCAGGTTGTACGTGTATGCCGTCCCGCCTTGCACCTCGGCGAGCGTCACGGCGTCGTAGTCCTGCGGGTAGTAGTTCTCGCGGCAGAGCGAGAACAGGTTGCAGCGCACGCGCCGGTTGCCGTCGAGCTTCTTGTAGCCGCCACGCCAGTCGACGAAGGCGTTGATGCGCAGGTTCTGCCAGAGGGTGAGCCCCGTGGTGAACGATCCCTCGTAGGTGGGGACGGAGTTGCCAAGGAAGACGCGCGGCGCGCTGGCGCACGCCACCATCCCGCCCTTGCCGTCGTCACACTGCAGGTTGATGGCCTTGTTGTTCGCATCCTTGTCGGCCTTCACCACCCGGCGATCCCACCAGGCGCCGGGGGCGTAGCCCACGACGTGCTGGATCTGGCCGGACAGCGACACGACCTTGTTGCCGCCCAGGTCCTTGATGTTGTACGAGTTGGTCGAGCCGCTGAGCGCGAGGTCGAGCGTGAGCCTTCCGCTGCGGATCGGTTGGGCCCGCACCAGCCATTCGAGGCCCTTGCGGTCCACCTGCCCGGCGTTGAAGAACTGGAGCCCGGGGAACCCGGCAGACGGCGGAGCCTGGCGTGAGAGGATCGCGTCCTTGGTGTAGCCGTTGAAATACGTGAACTCGATGCCGTAGCGGTCGTCGAACAGCCCGGCGTCGAGGCCGAGCTCCAGCTCGTAGCTCTGCTCCGGGCCGAGGTCGGGGTTGCCGGCGTTGGCGGGGGTGACCACGCCACCCACCGAGTTGTAGGTCCGGATGGCGTCGAAGGCGCCCGGCTGCAGGCCGCTCCCGCCGAAGGCACCGCGCACGCGCAGCGTGTTGACCCACGACGGGAGCTTGATCGCCGGCTCCTCGCTGAGGACGTACGAGGCGCTGAACTTCGGGTACTTCACCACCGGGTAGTTGGTCCCGAACGCCGAGTTGTCGTCGGCGCGGAGGGCCGCCGTCAGGAACAACCGGTCGTTCCAGCTCATCTGCTCCTGCAGGTAGCCGCCGATCGTGTTGTTGTCGAAGACGTCGTCCTGGTCGGTGCGCTGGATGGCGGCGGCGCGCAGCGAGATGAGCCCCGACGCCGGGAACTCCTGGCCGTAGAAGGAACGAACGGTCGAGCGGCGCGCGTAGTACTGCCCGCCCGCCGAGGAGGTGCTCGTCCAGTCACCGAAGGTGAAGGTGGCGTTGGCCGAGTAGTCGACCGTGTTGTAGGTGACGTCACGCGTCCCGATGGAGACGTACCCCTTGGTCGTCCCGCCGACGCTGGAGAACGAGGCATACTTCGCCGCCAGGTCGTCGTTCCGCTGCCCCTGGTCGTGGTTCGTCTCGGCCAGGCGGTCGAGGCCGACGATGAGGCGGTGGTTGAACCACTTCGCCGGGGAGTGGGTGATCTGCGTGCTTCCCGTGAAGCGGTCGGCGTCCTGGAAGACGTTGTACGCCTCCCAGTAGATGTTCGGCGGTCCCGACCGGAACCCTAGCTGCGGATTGCCGGGATTGCGCCCGCTGAACAGGAAGCCCGGCGACGAGAAGTAGGTGGCCCACGTGAGGCCGCCGCCGCCCGCCTCGTACGGGACGTACGTGCGCCCGGTGGTGTACCCCATCGATGACTGCACGCTCCACTTCTCGCTCGGCGTGATGGTCATGTTGGCGCGCACATTGGCCCGGTTGAGGCGGTTGGCGCGCTCGACCCCCTGGTTCTCCTCGTAGTTGCCGCCCACGAAATAGCGCACCGCGGCATTGCCGCCGCTCACGCTCGCGTTGTACTCCTGGAGGAGTCCGGTGCGGAGGATGTCGTTGCCGAACGCCGCGTGCAGCGAGTCGTTCAGCTGCGCCGGGCTCAGGGTCACCGTGTCGAGCGCGGTCGCGCTCCCGGTCAGCGGGATGGCGCCGTAGTTGGTGTAGAAGCGGTTCTTCCAGTCGGGCACCTGGTTGGCGCCGAGGCGCGTCCCGAAGCTCCACACCGGGCGCCCCGCCGCGCCGCGCTTGGTGACGATCTGCACGACGCCGTTCGACGCCTCGGTCCCGTACAGCGTGGCGGCCGCCGGCCCCTTGATGACCTCGATGCTCTCGATGTCATCGGGGTCGAAGTCGTTCCAGCGCGAGATCGGCGCCGATCCGAACGCCTGGCTGGTCGGCCCCGACGCCTGCGTGTTGTCCACGCGCACGCCGTCCACGTAGATGAGGGGGTCGTTGTTGAGGGAGAGCGACGAAGCCCCGCGCACCCGGATGCGCGACCCCGACCCCACCTGTCCCGAGCTCCCGATGACGCTGACGCCGGCGGCACGCCCCGTGAGCAGCTCCTGGAACGAGCGCACCGGTTGCGTGGCGACGATGTCCGCGGCGTTGACGGTCGTGACCACGTTGCCGATCGCCTTCTTCTCGGCGTTCCCGGCGGTCCCCGTCACGACGACCTGGCTCAGCTCGAGCGCGCGCTCGACGATGCCGATGCGGAGCTCCACGTCGCCCACGCGCGCGCGGCGCGTCGCGGCCTGGAAGCCGATGCGGCGGATCGACAGCGTGACGCTGTCACCCGAAAGCCCGCCGATGCGGAAGCGGCCGTTGGCGTCGGTCGTCGTCCCCGTGGCGGTGCCGGCCACGAAGACCTGCGTACCGGGGACGGGGGCGCCGCTGGCGGCGCTCACCACGACACCGCCCACCGTTCCCTGCTGTGCGGCGAGTGGGGCGGCGAGCGCCGCGAGGAGCGTGAACGAGGCGAGCGTGTTCCTGGCGCGCCGGCGCGCCTCGCCTGTCACAGGCGCGGGGGCCGGAGCGCGACTCTGGAGGGACCGACGGAGAGTAGGCATACGCGAGTCGGTTGGAATGGTGGAGATCGCATTGCAGCTGCCGAAAACGCCGCGGGGCGACGGCAACGCGCGAGCCGCCGGGATGGGGCGCACGCATCGCTAGCGTAAGGCGAGGGATGGCGCGCGGCAATAGGGAATCCGGCGCACGACCGGGCACGGCACGCTAAGCCGCTGTTAGGCACCGCACCGTCGGTGCCACGAGCGCCGCCGCGCTCGCGCATCCGTCCCGCCGCGCGACGTTCTGTCGCGCGATGTTCTGCCGCGCGATATTCTGTCACGCAATGTTCCTCGGTGCGCTGCGTCCCCGCTCGCGCCTCCCCCGTGCGATGGTCCTCGGCGCGCGGTCCAGCCCGCCAACCGCGCCGCTGCACGCATCCTGCAGTGGGAACCACCAGCGGCGTCACGCGTATTCATCTCCGTCCGCCAGGGGGGGAGCACGCCATGGTCACTACGCGCACGCTCGAGGTCGTCGAGATCCACGTCGAACCGGTCTCCGCCATCATCACCGATGTCCCCCCACGCCTCAGCGACGAGACGCTCGACGCCGCGCTGGGGCGAGGGTTCGGGAGGCTCATGGGATTCGCCCGGCGCTTCGGCCTCGCGGTGCTCGAGCACCCTCGCCTCATCCGATCGCCACGGAGTCACTCCCTCCGCCCCCCCCTCCTCGCGCTCCCGGTAGCCTTTCCCGCGCGCCCGGTGGTCCCCACCCCGACGATTCGGTTCGCCGACCTCCCGGGCACCCCCGCCTGGCGCTTCTCGCACCACGGCTCCTGTCGCGCCCTCGCCGACACCTACGCCCGCGTGGTCGAGTGGCTCGTGGCTCGCGGAATCCTCGCGACGGACGCCGACTGGGAGCGGCTCGCCCCCGTCTGGGAGGAGTACGTCTGCGACCCCGCCTCGACCCTCTTCGAGCAGGTGCTGACGTTCATCTACGTCCCGCGCCGAGGGCGGCAGGGCGCGACGGGGGGCGGCATCTGGGCCGCCTGAGCGACGCGCCGCCCCGCCGGGCGCCCGGCGGGGCGGCGGGCGCCTAACGCCGTCCGCTCCCTCCCGCCTCGCCCCTGGGGGCAACCGCCGGGCGCCGCGCCGCGACCACACCGGTCACCGGGGTCGGGGTCTGCCAGCTGGCCGCGTCGAGCGCGGCGGCCGGGGCCTGCGGAACCGCCGCGTCGCGCCGCGTCCCGCCGCGCGACAACAGGGCGGCGCCGAAGCCCGCCGTCACCGCCACGTATGTGACCAGGAGCGCCGCCAGGCGCAACGCGACCCCGGCCACCGGCACGGCGCCCAACGCCGTGGCCACCAGCCAGAGCCCCATGTACAGGCTCACGCCCAGCAGCACCGCCCGCAGCGCCCCCCCCCGTGCCGACAGGCGCGCGGCGGAACGCCCGCCGATGCTCCCCCCGGTCAGCTGCGCGACGGCGATGAACCCCAGCGTCGCCAGCCCGGCGACCGCCAGCACCATCGCCACCACCGCGAAGGGGATCAGCAAGGCGCCGATCACCGTCATCGCCAACCCCACCACCAGCACCAGGATGGCGGGGAGGATCCCCAGCTCGCCGGCGATCCCCACGAAGAACGAGCGCCAGAACGACTCCCGCAGCACGTCCACGACCCCGTCCAGGTAGCTGCTGGCGAAGACCAGGACCCCCAGGGCGATCAGGAGCATCACCCCGAACCACCCGAGGGCGAACTGGAAGGGCGAACGCTTCGTCGGCTCCAGCCCGGTGCCGCGCATGCTCGATCGGAGGCTCTCCCCCCAACGCCCGGTCATCGAGCGCATCGCCCCTCCCACCGTCCCGCCGTCCAGTGTCACGTCGCCGAAGGCGGCGATGGCGTCGCCCGTCACCCGCCCCCCACTGTGCACCACGACGTCGCCGGCGATGGCGACGGCCGTCCCCTGGATCGTCCCGCGCACCTCGAGGTCGCCCCCGGCAACCACCACCGGCCCCTCGACCGTGGTCCCTGCCGGAATCACCCGCCCACCCAGCGTGAGGCTGTCGGCGGTGGGTCGCGTGGCCGTGGCGCGCCCCGCTGGCTGCCCCGAATCGGCGGGCTGCGCCCTCGGCGCGATCGCCGCGCTCTCGACCCTTCCATCCTCCCCGGTCACGACGGTGGCCTTGGCTCCGCCGATCGTGACGACCGCCGTGTCGGTTCCGCGCTGGGCGACCAGGACGACGGGCGAGAGCGCCGCCAGCGTGAGGTGCAGCATCGCGGCGCGGCGCAACATGAAGGGACGCACGCTAGCTCCTCCGACTGCGAGAGGCAGACGCCAGCGTCTTGAGCCCGAAGGCGGTTCCGAGGATGGCGATGGCGACGACGGAGGCCGCGATCGCCACTCCGGCCATCCCGCTCGATGCGACCGTGCTGGCCGCCCCCTGGCCGACCGTCGAGACCACCGCCTCGTGCACGCCGCCGGCCACCGCCTCCCGGGTCCGCTGCCCGACGAGCGCCCCGAGGAAGAGGACGGCATCGGCGCGGTGCGCCAGCCAGACGGTGAGGGCGGTCATGGTGACGGCCATCACCCCACCGGTCCCGAAGACGACCGCCCGCCCGACCTGTGTGCGGGGGAGGGCGCGCAGGAGGTGGTCACGCAAGGTGACGTGCCACGGCTCGAAGACATGCACGCTGGCCATCACCTTCTCGGTGAAGCGCGCCGACGGGGCGATATGTGGCAGTGCCTCGAGCGCCAGCGAGACCTCGCGCTGGGCCTCGTACTCGGCACGGCACCCCGCACACTGCGCCAGGTGCGCCTTGAGCGGGGTCACGCCGAACCCCTCCTCGCCATCGAGGAGGAGATCGATCTCGTCGGGAAGTAGATGCCGGTGGTCCAAGTGAGTGCCTCCGATGGCTCTTACGCAGCGACTCGGCGAAGGGTTTCAGTCATTCCCGCACGCTCTCGAGGGCATCGCGCAGCTGATGCCGGGCGCGGTGGATGTAGGTCTTAACGGTTCCCAATGGCAGGTCGAGCGTGGCGGCGATCTCCTCGTACGACCGCCCTTCCACGTGGCGCAGCATGATGCTGGCGCGGTACTCGGGACGGAGCCCCTGGATGGCCCGCTCGATGGCGCTCCCGAGCTCGCGCGCCTCCATCTCTTCGAGCGCCGATTCCTGGCGCGCCACGACGTCGAACGACGTCGCCTCCACCTCGGCCGCCGAGAGGGCGTGTGGGGAGCCATCGATGGAGATGGTGTCCAGCTGGCGCTTGCGCAGGTAATCGATCGCCACGTTGTTGGCGATCTTGAAGAGCCAGCTCGAGAGCTTGAACTCGGGACGGTACTTGTCGATGTGGTTCAGGACCTTGATGAACGTGTCCTGGGCGAGGTCCTCGGAGGCCTCGCGGTCGCGTACCATGCGGAAGATCAGGGAGAAGACCGGGCGCTCGTACCGGCGCACCAGTTCCCGGTAGGCCGCCTCGCGCCCTTCCTGGGCGAGCGCGACGAGATCGGCGTCTGGGAGGTTGCGTAGGTCGAGGAGGGCGGCCATCTCGGGGGGTGCGCGACGCGCCGCGGGAACCCGCACTCCGCTCGCGAAGTTGGGAAGCTATCGAGTGCGCCCAACCCGGTCTAGGACATGCGCTTGCCCGGGGTACGGCGTCCACTCAACTTACGGCCCTCATGACCTCGACCGATCTCGATGCGGCAGAGGCGCGCGCCGCCGCCGAGGGTGGCGCCGTCAAGCGTGCCTACGTCCGCCGCATCTTCTCGGAGATCGCCCCGCGCTACGATCTCCTCAATCACCTCCTGAGCTTCAACATCGACAAGCGGTGGCGCACGGCGGCCATTCGCGAGTTGGGGTGGACGCGCGCGCCGGAGGGGAGTTACCTCGACCTGTGCGCGGGGACGCTCGACGTGGGGACGCAGCTCGTCCGCGTGCCGGGCTTTCGCGGCTTCGTGCTCGGGACCGACTTCGCCCTCCCGATGCTGCGGGCCGGGGCGGGGAAGGCGCCCCGCACGGCGCTGGCCGCGGTCAACGGCGATGCGCTCGAACTCCCCTATCGCGCCGAGGCGCTGGACGGCGCCATCGTCGCCTTCGGGATCCGCAACCTCGCCGACCTCGGGGCCGGGCTCCGCGAGGTGCACCGCGTCCTGAGGCCCGGGGCCCGCTTCGTGATCCTCGAGTTCTCCACGCCGCGGAGCGCCGTGGTGCGCGCCGCCTATCACGCCTATTTCCACCACGTCCTGCCATGGATCGGCGGGGTGATCAGCGGCCACCGGACCGCCTACGCGTACCTCCCGCGGTCGGTCGCCAACTTTCCCGTGCAGGAGGAGCTCGCCCAGCGCATGCGCGACGCGGGCTTCACCGACGTGCGGTACCGTGACCTCACGTTCGGCGTGGCCGCCATTCATGTAGGGGTGAAATGACGACTTCCTCGATGCCGTTCGACGATCTCCAGAGCTTCATCGCGGCCCTCGACCGGGCGGGCGAGCTGGTCCGCATCTCGCATCCCGTCTCGGTCCACCTGGAGCTGTGCGAGATCGCGGACCGGGTGAGCAAGATGCCGGGCGGCGGCAAGGCCCTCCTCTTCGAGCATCCCGTCCTGCGCGACGGGACGCGGTCGGAGTACCCGGTGGCCATCAACCTCTTCGGGTCGTACCGGCGGATGGCGATGTCGTTAGGCGTGGAGACGATGGACGAGATCGGGGGCCGCATCACGCAGATGCTGGACCTCAAGGTCCCCGACGGCCTGCTCGGGAAGCTCTCCCTCCTCCCGCGCCTCCTCGAGGTCGGGAAGTTCCCGCCGCGCGTGAAGGGCGGACGGCCGCCGTGCCAGGAAGTCGTCTGGACCGGTGACCAGATCGACCTCGACCGCCTTCCGATCCTCACCTGCTGGCCCGAGGACGGCGGCCCCTTCATCACCCTCACCATGGTGACGTCGAAGGACCCGAAGCGCGGAATCCGCAACGTCGGGATGTACCGGGTGCAGCAGCTGGGGAAGGACTCGGTGGCGATGCACTGGCAGCGCCACAAGGTGGGGGCCGCCCACTGGCGCGAGATGGCGGAGAAGGGGGAGAAGATGCCGGTCTGCATCGTCGTCGGCGCCGACCCCGCGAGCGTCTATGCCGCCTCGGCGCCGCTCCCCCCCAACATCGACGAGTTCCTCTTCGCCGGCTTCCTGCGCAAGGAGCCGGTCCGCCTCGTGAAGGCGCTCACGTGCGACCTCGACGTCCCGTGGGACGCGGAGATCGTCATCGAGGGCGAGATCGACCCCGCCGAGGCGCTCGTGGTGGAGGGGCCGTTCGGGGATCACACCGGCTTCTACTCCGAGGCCGACCTCTACCCGCGCGTGCGGGTCACGGCGGTCACGATGCGGAAGAACGCGGTGTACGGCACCACCATCGTCGGACGTCCGCCCATGGAGGACTTCTACCTGGGCCACGCCACGGAGCGCATCTTCCTGCCGCTCCTCAAGCTCACGATCCCGGAGATCGTCGACTATCACATGCCCGCCGAGGGGATCTTCCACAACCTCGTCTTCGTGTCGATCGACAAGCAGTATCCCGGGCAGGCGTACAAGGTCATGAACGCCATGTGGGGACAGGGGCTGATGTCGCTGGCCAAGGTGCTGGTGATCGTCGACAAGGAGGTCGACGTGCGCAATCCGCAGGAGGCGTGGTGGGTGGCGCTCAACAACATCGATCCCGAGCGCGACACCCGTTTCACCATGGGGCCGGTCGACGTCCTCGACCACGCCTCGCGCGCCTTCACCTACGGGAGCAAGATGGGGATCGACGCCACCCGCAAGTGGCCGGAAGAGGGGTTCACGCGCAACTGGCCCAAGGTGATCGAGATGGACGAGGCGACGAAGCGGCGCGTGGACGCGATGTGGGCGAAGCTGGGGATAGACGGGCGCGGGGCCGCGGGAGACGGGCGGTGACACGCGCGCCCGCGCCGGTGCCGGTGCGCGAGGGGCAGACCTTCGAAGGGAGCACGCGGTTGGTGAAGTACGCCAACTTCGTGAAGCTCCCGCACACCGTCTTCGCCCTCCCCTTCGCCCTCGTCGGGGTCACGCTGGCGTCGTACCGGGCGCCGGTCACCTTCGCCATGCTGGGGTGGGTGGTCCTGGCCTTCACCTGCGCCCGCTTCACCGGGATGGGGTTCAACCGGATCGTGGACCGGGACATCGACAGCCGCAACCCGCGCACCTCCATGCGGGAGATCCCCAGCGGGGCGATGACGGTGCGCGAGGCGTCGGTGGCCGTGGCGGTGTCGTCGGCGCTCTTCATCTACGCCGCCTGGAGCCTCAACCCGCTCTGCGGACTGCTCGCGCCGGTCGCCCTGGCGTGGGTCTGCTTCTACTCGTACACCAAGCGCTTCACCCGCTGGTCGCACCTGGTGCTGGGTGCCGGCATGTCGATTGCGCCTGTCGGGGGCTACCTCGCGGTCACCGGGGCGTGGCCGTCGCCGTGGTGGATGCCGCTGGCCCTGTCGCTGGCGGTGACCACGTGGGGAGGCGGCTTCGACATCCTCTACGCCCTGCAGGACGAGGCCTTCGACCGCCAGCACGGGCTCCACTCGATCCCGGTCGCCCTCGGCGCCCGCCGCGCGATTGCCCTGTCGCGGGGGTTGCACCTGACGACCGTCCTCGCGCTCGCCCTGGTCGGCGTCGTCACCGACGGCGCCCTGCTGTATGGTGCCGCCGTCCTGACCGTCGCCGCCCTCCTCCTCTACGAGCACTCCCTCGTCACCCCCGGCGACCTCTCGAAGCTCGATGCCGCCTTCTTCACCATGAACGGCGTCATCAGCATCGTCTTCTTCCTCATCGTGCTGCTGGAACGCGTGCTCCACGCCTATCACGCGGGCCCGACGCTGGGATTCGGCCGGTGAACGCGGCGCCTCCCATCGTCCTCGCCGTCACCGGCGCGTCCGGCGCCCCCTACGCCGTCCGCCTCCTCGAGTCGCTGGTGGCGGCCCGGCGACGCGTCTGGCTCGTCGTCTCCGGCCACGGCTTCCGCCTCCTCCACACCGAGCTGGGGCTGGCCGACCTCGCCGCCCTCCGCGCCCACGTCGGCGCGGAGGCCTTCGACCGCTGGGTCACGTACTTCGACGACAAGGACCGGGGCGCCTCGCCCGCCTCGGGGTCGACACGGATGCACGGCATGGTCATCTGTCCCTGCTCCATGGGGACCATCGCGTCCATCGCGCAAGGGACGTCGCGCTCGCTCGTGGAGCGCGCCGCCGACGTCATGCTCAAGGAGCGCCGCCGCCTCATCGTCGTCCCCCGGGAGACGCCCTACAGCGCGATCCACCTCGAGAACATGCTCCGCCTCACCCAGGCGGGCGGGGTGGTGATGCCGGCCTCGCCCGGCTTCTACCACCAGCCCCACGGGATCGACGACCTCGTCAACTTCGTGGTCGCCCGCATCCTCGATCACCTGGACGTCGAGCACGCACTCGTCAGGCGCTGGGGCGGCGAGCCGGACGCCCTCAATGCCTGAGCGGAGGGCGCCC
>MEDZ01000044.1 GCA_001724275.1 Gemmatimonadetes bacterium SCN 70-22 | reverse complement strand
GGGGGGGGGGGCGGGGAGTGGCGCGGGGACGGACGAGTCGCGGAAGATCAAGCTCCTGTCGCTCACCTTCACCACGCTTTCCTACGACTTCGTCCGTGCCAGGAAGTCGAGCGGCGGAACGGGGCTCAACAACCGCACGTTCGACTACACCGCGCGTTCTGACCTGCTTCCCGGCTTCGACTTCGGGGTCAACTACTCGCTGTTCCTTGGGGACCCCATGTCCGACACGGCCGTGTTCAAGCCGTATCGCGAGGGGGTGCGCGGGACGCTGACGCTCGATGGCAACTCGCCGCTCGTCCGCGGGATGGCGCGCCTGCTCGGCGTGCGGATGCTGGACGAGCAGCAGCGGGGGGCGGGGCAGCAGGGGATGACGACGGGGGAAGGGGGGATCCGGCAGGATCGTGGCCCGGGCGGGCTGATTGCAAACCGGCCGATCCAGGGGAGCGTCAACCAGGCGATGATGCAGGTGCCCGCCGGACAGGGGTGGCGGGTGAACCTGTCGTATTCCTCGACCCGGCAGCGCCCACCGCGGGGGACCAACGTCCAGTCGCTCGACCCGACCATCGTCTGCGAGCAGTATCGCCTGGTCAATCCGCTCGGCTACGATGCGTGCGTGCGACAGCAGCAGACGTCAGGGTCGGTGTCGAATCCGTACGAGAGCACCACGCGCGGCGGGACGTACTTCGTGGCGCCGCCGCAGGCCAGCGTGCAGGGCTCCATGTCGTTCCACGTGACCGAGAAGTGGGCGGCACAGTGGCAGACCTCGTACGACGTGCAGCGCAGCGAGTTCGCGTCGCACGTGGTGAGCCTGCAGCGTGCACTGCACGACTGGGATGCGATCTTCGCGTTTTCGCGGTCGCCGAACGGGAACTTCTCGTTCAACTTCTTCATCGCGCTGAAGGCGCAGCCGGACATCAAGTTCAATTACGACCGGCCGCAGTTCCCGCGAGGCTACACCGGGATCCGCAACCAATAGCGGTCCGCCCCCTCCTTGGGGTTGATCTGCGCACGGGCCCTCTCGACATTCCGCTCATGCACTCCCCAACCGTCGTCCTCGACGGGCACTCGCTGGCGGTGGCCGATGTGGTGGCCGTCGCTCGCCATGGTGCTCGCGTGACCCTTGCTCCCGAGGCGCGCGCGCGCCTGGCGCGCGTGCGCGAGATCGTCGATGGGATCGTGGCGCGCCACGAGGTGGTGTACGGCATCACCACCGGCTTCGGCAAGCTGTCGGACGTCGCCATCCCGCCGGACCGGCTGGCCGAGTTGCAGGTGAACCTCATCCGCAGCCATTCCGTGGGGGTGGGGCCGCGCCTGGGGGAGGCGGAGACCCGGGCGATGATGCTGCTGCGTGCCAACGTGCTGGCCAAGGGGTGCTCGGGAATCCGTCCGTCGGTGGTCGAGCAGCTCCTCGCGATGCTCAACGCCGGGGTGTATCCGCCGGTGCCGGAGCAGGGGAGCGTGGGGGCGAGCGGCGATCTCGCCCCCCTGTCGCACCTGGCCCTTGGCTTGATCGGCGAAGGGACGCTGATCAGGGGGGGCGAGGAGGGGAGCGCGACCGACGTGCTGCGGGGGGCGGGGCTGACCGCGGTGACGCTGCAGCCCAAGGAGGGGCTGGCGCTGGTGAACGGGACGCAGGCGCACACCGCGCTGGCGGCGCTGGCGCTGCACGAGGCGCGCACGCTCTGGCGCGCGGCCCACGTCACGGGGGCGGCCACGCTGGAGGCATTGTTGGGCACGCCGGTGGCCTTCGATCCCCGCATCCATGAGGTGCGCGGCCAGGCCGGGCAGGTGCGGTCGGCGTCGCTCCTTCGCGAGCTGCTGGCGGGGAGCGAGATCCGCGAGTCCCACCGGCACGGCGATCCGCGGGTGCAGGATGCCTACGCGCTGCGCTGCATGCCGCAGGTGCACGGCCCGGTCCTCGACGCCCTCGGCTTCGCCGAGGGGATCGTGGGGCGGGAGCTGAACGCCGCTACCGACAACCCGCTCGTCTTCGAGGATGGCGAGATGTTGAGCGGGGGGAACTTCCACGGGCAGTCGGTGGCGATGGTGTGCGACTTCCTGGCCATCGCCCTCACCAACATGGCGACGATGGCCGAGCGCCGGATCGACCGCCTGGTCCACCCGGACCTGAACCAGGGACTCCCCCCGTTCCTCACGGCCGATGCCGGGGTGAACTCGGGGTTCATGATGGCGCAGGTGACGGCGGCGGCCGTGACGTCGGAGTGCAAGGTGCTGGCCCATCCGGCCAGCGTGGACACGATTCCCACCGACGGGGGCAAGGAAGACGTGGTGCCCATGGCGATGGGCGCGGCGGTGAAGCTGCGTCGCATCGTGCAGAACGTGCGGCACGTCCTGGCCATCGAGCTCCTCTGTGCGATGCAGGGGATCGACTATCGGCGCCCGCTGCGCTCGAGCGCGTCGGTGGAGCGCGCGTACGCGGCGCTGCGCGCCGTGGTCCCGCCACTCGGGCGCGACCGCGTCCTTGCCCCCGACATCGCCGCCGCTGCCCAGCTGATCGCCGATGGCGCGCTCGATGGCGCCATCCCTGCTTCCTCCAACTAGGGCGCGCCTGCCGCGCCCCTCCCGGTCGTCCGCCATGACGTCGATCCTCTCTCCCGTCGCCGGTCCCCGCGAAGTGCGTGCCCCACGCGGGACGCAGCTCTCCTGCAAGGGGTGGCAGCAGGAAGCCGCCCTCCGGATGCTCATGAACAACCTCGATCCGGAGGTGGCCGAGCGTCCCGACGACCTGGTGGTGTACGGCGGGACGGGGCGGGCGGCGCGGAGCTGGGAGGCGTTCGACGCCATCGTGCGCGCGCTGCGCGAACTGGAGCACGACGAGACGCTGGTCGTGCAGAGCGGGAAGCCGGTGGCGGTCGTCCGGACGCAAGCGCAGGCGCCTCGTGTCCTCATCGCCAACAGCAACCTGGTCGGACGGTGGGCCACGTGGGACGTCTTCCGCGACCTGGAGCGGAAGGGGCTCATCATGTACGGCCAGATGACCGCCGGCTCGTGGATCTACATCGGGTCGCAGGGGATCGTGCAGGGGACGTACGAGACCTTCGGGGCCGTGGCCCGCCAGCACTTCGGCGGGTCGCTCCACGGACGCTTCGTGCTCACGGCGGGACTGGGGGGGATGGGCGGCGCCCAGCCGTTGGCCGCCACGATGTGCGGGGCCGCGATCCTGGGCGTCGAGGTCGACGAGTCACGCATCGACAAGCGGATCGTCACCGGCTACTGCGACCGCAAGACGCACTCGCTCGACGAGGCACTGGCGTGGGTACTCGAGGCGAAGCGCGCGGGGACGGCGCTGTCGGTCGGGCTCGTGGGGAATGCGGCCGACGTCGTCCCCGAGATCGTGCGCCGCGGGGTACTCCCCGACGTCGTCACCGACCAGACCAGCGCGCACGACATGCTCAACGGCTACGTCCCGGCGGGGATGCCGCTGGCCGAGGCGATGGCGCTGAGGGCGAGCGACCCGCAGGAATACGTCCGACGCGCCACCGCATCGGCGGTGGTCCACGTGCGCGCGATGCTCGAGTTGCAGGCGCGCGGTGCGGTCACCTTCGACTACGGCAACAACATCCGCACCGTCGCCTTCGATGCCGGTGTCGGCAACGCGTTCGACTTTCCGGGGTTTGTCCCGGCGTACGTGCGCCCGCTGTTCTGCGAGGGGAAGGGACCGTTCCGCTGGGTGGCGCTCTCCGGCGATCCGGCCGACATCCAGCGCACCGACGAGCTCGTGCTCGAGCTCTTCCCCGACGACGAGCACCTGCGCCGCTGGATCACCCTGGCCCGCGAGCGGATCCGCTTTCAGGGGCTCCCGGCCCGCATCTGCTGGCTGGGACAGGGGCAGCGCGCCCGGTTCGGCGTGGCGCTGAACGACCTCGTGGCCTCGGGCGAGCTCTCGGCGCCGATCGCGATCGGGCGGGATCACCTCGACACGGGGAGCGTCGCCTCGCCCTTCCGCGAGACCGAGGGGATGAAGGACGGCAGCGATGCCATCGCCGACTGGGCGATCCTCAACGCCATGGTGAACGTCGCCAGCGGCGCGTCGTGGGTCTCGTTCCACCATGGCGGCGGAGTGGGGATCGGCAACTCGCTGCATGCCGGGCAGGTGATCGTCGCCGACGGGACGCCGGAGATGCGCGTGCGGCTCGAGCGGGTGCTGACCAACGACCCGGGGATGGGCGTGGCGCGCCATGCCGACGCCGGCTACGACATCGCCATCGCGACCGCGAGACGCGAGGGGGTGAAGATCCCCATGCTGCCCGGCGACTAGCGCAGGTGGCATGGCGGGGATCGCCGTCGTCCCCGCGCACCATCGACAACCGCCGCGGCAAGCGACCGGCGCGAGGCGGCCAGGCGCCTCCAACCCGTCTCCCGTAGCCCCACTCCCGCCCGCAGCCCGATGCTGAGCAGCAAGTACAAGCCATATCACATCCCGCTGTTCCTCGCGAAGTACGCGTGGCTCACGGCGCGGCGGCGCCCGGTGCTGGTGCACTTCGAGGTGACGATGCGCTGCAACGCGCGGTGCGGCTTCTGCGACTACTGGAAGACGCCAGCCGAGGCCCGTGAGACGGAGCTCAAGAGTTTCGCCGACGCGGCGCGGTTCTTCAACCCGATGCTCATCACCTTCACGGGCGGCGAACCGCTGCTCCGCCGTGACCTGGAAGAGCTGGTCGGGGCGGTGCGCGGGGCGGTGCGACTCGGCTACATCACGCTCATCACCCATGGCGGGATGTTGACCCCGGCGCGCGCGACGTCGTTGTGGGAGGCCGGGGTGGACCAGTTCAACATTTCGCTCGACTACCTCGATGGACGGCACGATGCCGCCCGGGGAATCCCCGGCCTGACGGAGAAGATCTTCACCACCGTCGATGCGATGCAGCGCGCGGGGATGCACGGCATCCGGTTCAACACCGTCATCAAGAACGACAACCTCGACCAGCTTCTTCCGCTGGTGCACCGGGCCGCCGAGCTGGGGGCGGGGGTGAACTTCTCGGTGTACACGGACTTCAAGAACGGGAACCGCGACTTCCTGTTGCAGAACGGCTTCGCCAGCGAAGCCGAGGGGGTGGTCGCGGAGCTGCTCGCCTACAAGCGAAAGCGCCGCGGGATCATCACCAACTCCGACTACTACCTGGCGCAGATCCCGCGCTACCTGCGCGGGGAGATGCGCGAGCCGTGCCAGTCGGGGATCCGCACCATCCACGTGGACCCGACGGGACACGTCAAGCGGTGCCCGGACTTCCCGACCGACTTCCACTGGACGGAGTTCTCCCCGTACCGGGAGATCGACTGCAACCGTTGCTACTATGCCTGCCGTGGCGAGGCGCAGGCGCCGCTGCAACTGTCGCGGGTCAAGGACGTCTTCGCCTGACGCCGCGCGCACCAGGGCGCCGCACGCCGTCGGCGTTTCCGCTCCCGACGACACGGCAACTCCCCTCTTTCCCTCGCGTGGACGTTGCCTCACGTTAGGCCGAGCCGTCCACGCCCGGAGCGACCGATGACTGCCACCTTGTTCGTCAACGCCTCGCAGGTCGTCACCTGCGCCGGCCCGGCGCGTGCGCGTCGGGGCGAGGAATTGCGCGACGCCGGCGTCCTCACGGGAGCGGCCGTGGCGGTGGAGGGAGGGCGCATCGCGGCGTTGGCCCCGGCCGACGAGCTCCGGCGTCGCTTTCCCGGAGCGGAGGAAGTCGACTGCGCCCACGGGGTCCTGACCCCGGGGCTGGTCGACTCGCACACCCATGCCATCTTCGGCAAGTCGCGGCACGAGGAGCAGGAGATGCGCGCCCTCGGGCTGGACTACATGGACATCGCCCGGAGGGGGGGAGGGATCCACGCCTCGGTGCGTGACTTGCGTGCGCGAAGCGAGGATGACCTCGTTGCCCAGGCCCTCCCGCGCCTGCGCCGGATCGCGTCGTACGGGGCGACCACGGTGGAGGTGAAGTCCGGCTACGGCCTCACGGTGGAGGATGAGCTCAAGAGCCTGCGGGCGATTCAGCGCCTGTCGTCGCTGGTCCCGCTGCGCCTGGTCCCCACCTTCCTGGGGGCGCACGAGATCCCGCTGGACGCGCGGGCGACCCCGGCAGGACGTGCCGATTACCTGTCCTTGATCGTCAAGGAAATGATCCCTCGGGTGGTCGAAGGCGGGCTCGCCCGGTTCGCGGACGTGTTCTGTGAGCCGGGCGTCCTCACCATCGACGAGTCGCGGGTCGTGTTGACCGCGGCGCGGGCTGCCGGGTTGCACCTCAAGCTGCATGCGGACGAATTGCGACCCTCCGGGGGGGCAGAGCTGGCCGCGGCGCTGGGCGCGACATCGGCGGATCACCTCGCGGCGATTTCCGACAACGGGATTCGGGCGCTGGCGGCCTCGCAGACGGTGGCCACGCTCCTCCCGGGGACGATGCTGTTTCTTGGCAAGGACCGGCAGGCGCCCGCGAGGGCGCTGATCGACGGGGGAGCGGCCGTCGCCCTGGCGACGGACTTCAACCCCGGCACCTCACCCACCCCGAATTTTCCGCTCATCCTCACTCTCGCCGTGAGCCAGTTGCGTCTGACGGTCTCCGAAGCCATGCTCGCCGCCACCGTGAACGGGGCGGCGGCGCTCGAACTCGCCCACGAGACCGGGCAGATTGCAGCTGGCTTCTCCGCCGACCTCGCGCTCTTCGACATCGAGGACGTGCGCGAGCTCCCGTACTGGTACGGCGACCGCCGCTGTCGCGCCACCTGGGTTCGCGGGGTGCCATGCGCGGTGTGACCCCCGTTCGCGACCTGCGCCCGCGTCGACGCCCCGCCGCGAGGATGTGCCCGCGGCGTCGCCCGCATGCGCCCCTGGCGATGGACACGCCCTGATGTCGAACGCCAATCTCGCCAAGCTCAAGAAGAAGGCCGCGGACTTCGAGCAGAAGAAGCAGTTCGACCGCGCCCTCACCGCGTACGTCCAGCTGCTCGACGAAGCCGGGCGCGATCTCGATGATGCGGACCTGCAGCTCTTCAGCCGCGTCGGCGACCTGCTGCAGCGGCAGGGCAACATGAGCGAGGCGCTCGCGTACTACGAGAAGGCGGTCGACGTCTACGCCGAGCGTGGCTTCCTCAACAACGCGATCGCGCTCTGCAACCGGATCCTGCGCCAGTCGCCCGCGCGCACGGCGGTGTACTACAAGCTCGGGAAGATCTCGGCGGCCAAGGGCTTCAAGAGCGACGCCAAGAAGAACTTTCTCGAGTACGCCGATCGCATGCAGAAGGGGGGGCATGTCGACGAGGCGTTTCGTGCTCTCAAGGAGTTCGCGGACCTCTGTCCGGACCAGGACGACATTCGCCTGATGCTGGCGGAGTGGCTCAACAAGGAGAACCGGAAGTCCGAGGCGCTGGAGCAGCTCGAGACGTTGTATAGCAAGCTCGAGGCCGAGGGGCGGAGCGCGGAGGCACGCGCCACGATCGATCGCATCAAGGCGATCGATCCGGACGTGGTGCCGCGCCCGTCCGGGGCGTACGTCGCGCAGAAGTCGAACGACCTCGTCTTTCTGGACCTCGAGGCCGACGTGGTCCCCACGCCCAGGGCGACCGACGCGCAGCCGTCGCCGGACCACGATGAGACGGCGATGCGAACCCCCGAGTCGTCGCGGATTCCCGCGCTCGATGGCCTGATCATCACCTTCGATCCGGAGCTCGAGTCGGGGGGCGAGGGCATCGCGCCCGAGGCGACGCCGGACGGGTTCCAAGCCACGACAAGCGACGGCGGCACCGACCTGGGTGGCACCGTCGCCGAGCCGGTCGTGCTGGACGGGCTCGAGCCGACGGATGAGGGAAGTAGCGAAGGCGCCGAGGAGGGAGACTCCCTCCTCGCGCTGACGGTGGAGGCGTGGGGGAGCGAGACCCGGGCGATTCCCCTGCTGGACGGCCTGGAGGTCGCGGGCGCTTCGATGTCCGGTGGGCATCCCGCGCTGAACCCGTTGGTGGACGGACCGCCGATGTCGGGGGAGGAGTTCGCGACGCTCCCCCTGAATCTCGAAACGGAGCTCGCCGAAGTCGCGACGCGCCCACGGGGGGAGCACGACCTCGCGCTTCCCACGAGCCTTCCGCTCATGACGCCCGACGAGGCGCCGATCGACCTCCTCGCAGTGATTTCGACGCCGCTGGGTGCCGCGGCGGAGGATGTCGCGGGAGAGAGCCCGGCATCGGACGGGATCGACCTCCTGTCGCTCCCTCCCGTTAGTGCGCTCGAGGCGGAGCCCGAAGGGGACGCGCCGCGGGTCACCGGCTCCCTGTCGCCGCTCGACATCGAGGCACTCCCGCCTGGCGACAAGCTGGCCGTGGTGCTCGACGAGGACGAGCCCATCGACCTCGAGCGCTCGCTCGATGCGCTGTCGGGATGGGAAGAGTTGAGCATCGTGGGCGGTGCGGCGGACGAGGTGCCGGACACGTCGCACTCAGGGGACGATGCGGAGCCGGACGAGGTCCCCCTCGAGGCCGTCGCCGCCGGCGCGGACCACGCCGCCGGCGCGGACGCGGCACCGGCGCATGAAGGCGAGGAGCACGACGCCGAGCGCCCTCGGCGCGACACCACGGAACTCGTGGCGCAGGGTGGCACCGCGCGCGCGACCGACGAGATCATCGCCGTCCCGTCGGAGGAGATCGACGAGGAGATCAAGCGCTCGCTCCGGCTGGAGTTCGCCCTGCAGGAGGATGGGGAGCCCGATACCTGGGTCGAGGCGAGGCCGGCGACCGGAATCCCGGATTCCGCTCCCTCCGATTCCGGCGAGACCCACGCCGGCGGTGATCACGCGGTCGCACGCGCCGGACAGGAGGCGCTCCCGTCGCTCCCCGGCGAGGCACCGCTCGAGGAGACGAGCGAGCCGGCGGAAGCGCGCGATGCCGGCCCGGCCATCGACCACCTCGAATCGTTAGGCGAGGCGCCGTCCGCCGTCGGCGGAGGCGAGGAGCCCGACATCAACCTGCTCGACGAGCTCACGCCGCCGTTCATGCGACACGATGGCGAGCGCCCCGCCGCGGACGTTCCCATCGGACCGTCGGGGGAGGGGGAGGCGCGCGCGAGGGCGGAGGAGGCACCTGCTGACTGGATGCCGGAGGGTATCGACCACGCCCCAGCCGACGAGGGCGAGGGCCAGGCGGACGACCTCCCGCTGCTCGCGCTCGACGGCGTCGCGGGCGACGAGCCGGCGCTCGACCTCGCGCCGTATGTGGTCGAGGAGGATCTCCCGGTCGATTTCCTGCTGCAGTCGGACGCGCCCGCCGACGGCGATGCGTCGGACGAGCCGCCCGATGGGGAGGTGGGCGTCCACGCCCGCAGTGACGACGCCACGGTTTCCGGATCGATGCCCCAGGTCGAGCGTGCGGCTGATCGCGGCGACAGCGATGAGTGGCTGGCCGACCAGGCGCCGGAAGTCCTGATCGACGGTGAATGGCACCACGGGCACATGGGCAGTCTCGTGTCGGGCGAGATGCGCGCCATCGGGGCGCATGCCGACGATCACGCCCCGCGTACCAACGTGCGCTTCGACGACCTCGCTGCGGCGGCGATGTGGGGATCGCCCGATGATGCGGGATCGACCCCTGGCGGCGGCCGACGCCCCACCCCGGCCACGGGGCGGGCGGTGTTCGCGCACCTGCACACTCCGCGCAGCACCCTGTCTCTGGGTGGCGTGGAGGCGCAACTCCGCCGCCGCCTCGAACTCGATCCCGACAACGCGGAGCTGCGCCGCCAGCTGGGGGAGACGCTGCTCGACCAGGGGGATCGCGAGGGCGGACTTGCTGCGCTCGATTACGCGATGCGCGTCTACGAGCAGGCAGGCAACCTCGACGGCGCCCGCAGCGTGGCCGATATCGTCCTGCGCGTCATTCCCTCGTCGATCTGGCACCACCAGAAGCGGGTCGAGTACGCCGTGCGCTCGGCCGATCGCGTGCGCCTCGTGGAGGCGTACGTCGAGCTCGCGGATGCACTCTTCCGGAGTGGCGACCCGGAGAAGGCGAGGGTCGTCTACGGCCGCGTGCTCGAGTTGGCCCCCGGGAACGGGCGCGCACGCTTCGCCCTCGGATTGCTGACCTCGGCGGACGACGAAGGGGAGGGAATGGAGCCAGCGGCCTCCAGCGCCGTCCACCCCCCGCTACCGTCGGATGAGCAGGACCAGCCCATCCAGGCCGTGGCCACCCTCTTCGACGGGGCGTCGGATCGTGGGGAAGGCGAGACGACGGCGCATGAGCACGTCGAGGAGACCTCGCCGCCGTCGACGGCTCCTGCCGCCTTGTCGCTCGCCCCGTCCGCCGGCGAGCGTACGCCCGGCGACGAGGGCCCCGCCATCCCCGCGCGGGACGATGCGACGGACTCGGCGTCGCGTGACCTCGCCCCGCTCTCGCGCAACGGGAGCGCGCCGAGCGCTGCTCCAGTGGGCGGACGACAGACCCCTCGGGACGGGGAGGGAGATGAGGAGGAGTTCATCGACCTGGGGAGCTGGCTGCGCGCCGAGGAGCCGACGCGTTCCACGCGCATGGTCACCGTGGAGGCGACGCCGAGCGGCGATGAGCAGGCGGACTTCGACGAGATGCTGCGCCGGTTCAAGCAGGGAGTGGCCGCCAACGTCGACGAGGAGGACTTCGCCTCGCACTACGACCTTGGGGTCGCCTACAAGGAGATGGGGCTCGTCGACGAGGCGATCGCGGAGTTCCAGAAGTCGCTCCGGGGCGACACGCATCGGGTGCGTTCGTACGAGGCGCTGGGGCAGTGTTTCGTGGAGAAGGGGCAGCTGCAGGTCGCCTCGACGCTCCTCCGGCGGGCCGTGGAGACGACGGGGGCCGACGACCAGCAGCTGGTGGGGGTGTTGTATCTCCTGGGGTACGCGAGCGAAGTTATGGCGCGCCATGCTGATGCACTTGGTTATTATCAGCGGGTGTTCGCCGTCGACATCGAGTTCCGAGATGTCGCGCAGCGCGTGGCCGCCATGGAGCACGTAACCCAGTGACCGCAAGACCCCGCACCGGATCAGCCGCCCCCGTCTCGCTCAAGGACATCCAGGCCCCCGTCGCCGACGCGCTCTCGCGCGTTCACGACGAGATGTGGCGGATCGTCGCCATTGACTCCGAGTTCTTCCGCGGAGTCAACGAGCACCTGATGCTCATGAAGGGGAAGATGTTCCGCCCCACCCTCCTCCTGCTCGCCAGCGAGGTCGAGGGGCAGGGGGAGGCGCGTGCCGCGTCGTACGCCGCCGTCCTCGAGCTCATCCACGTCGCGACGCTCGTGCACGACGACGCCGTCGACCACTCCGTGCTCCGGCGCGGCATGCCGACCATCAACGCGCTCTTCACGCACGAGGTCTCCGTGATTGCGGGCGACTTCCTGTATTCGCGGGCGGTGCAGGAGCTGGTGCGGCTGGACGACATGGAATCGCTGCGGGTCTTCGCCAACGCCTCCAACGAGCTCACAGTCGGCGAGATGCGGCAGCTGGGAGCGCTCGATGCCCTGTCGTTCTCGGAGGATGACTACGAGTTCTTGATCAAGTGCAAGACCGCCGCGCTGTTCAAGGCGGCGTGCGACGTGGGCGCCCTGTGCGGCGCCCCCCGATTCCGCCGGCAGCTCGCCCGATTCGGCGAGCGGCTCGGCATGGCATTCCAGGTCCAGGATGACCTCCTCGACTACACGGCCGATTCGGGGACGACCGGAAAGCCGACGGGGCTCGACCTCAAGGAGCACAAGGTGACGCTCCCGCTCATCGACGTCCTGCGCCGGGCGACGCCCGCCCAGCGCGCGGTGATCGACGGGCTTTTCGCCACCCCTGAGCCGACGGATGCACAGGTGGCGGCGGTGGTCGAAGTCGTCCGCGACGCCGGGGGGCTCGACTACGCCCGCAGCCGTGGGGAGGAGTTCGCCGCCCAGGCGGAGGAGGCCCTTGCCGCCCTCCCCGAGAGCCCGGCGCGCGCGGCGCTGTACGATACCCTGGCGTTCGTCCTCGACCGGAGATCCTGATGGCCAAGGGTACCGCCACCCGCCGCCCCCTGTTTCACGTCATCGTCCTCGCCGTCGGCTTCGTCATCGGCGGCTTCATGACCCAGTTCTCGCGCAAATTCCTCCCGGTTGGGGCCGTTAAGGAATTCTTGACGACGGGAGTGACCCCATCGCTCGGCCCCTTGCAGGTCGACCTCGTTATCTTGAAGTTCGCATTGGGGCCCATCGCGCTCGATGTGTCACTTCTGAGCCTCGTCGGTGTATTGATCGCCTACCTCATCGCGCGATCGCTTTTCTAGGAGATCATATGAACTTCGGGAACCTGGGCTTCATGGAGATCCTCCTGATCCTCGTGGTCGTGCTGCTCCTCTTCGGGGCACGCCGACTCCCCGAGATCGGAGCGTCGTTCGGCAAGAGCATCAAGGAGTTCAAGAAGGGGCTGTCCGACGTGGATCGCACGCTGCAGGAGGAGTCGCGGCAGTCGCTCCCGCCGCGCCCCGCAGAACCGCTGCGGCAGGACCAGGAAGAGGCGCGCCCCGAGCCGAAGCGCCTGCTTTCCTGACCTAGCACCTCACCAGCGCCAGGGCCGCCGGCGCACGCATGACGCCCGTGAACGCAGAAGGGCGCCGCATCTCACGCGGCGCCCTTCTGCATTCTCCCGTCTCGAGCGCGCCTAGCCGGTCTGCTGACGGGCCATGGCGTTGATCTCCTTGCGGTGATCCTCGATCTTCGCCCCCTGACGGATCTCGTTGAGGAAGGTGCGGACGCGCAGCTGCTGGATCGAGCTGATGGCTTCGCGGCGTTGCGTCTCCTTCTGCTGTTCCCAGGCGGCCTTGTCCGCCTCCACGCGTCGATCGACGCGGAGCACGTACACGCCCTGGTCGGTGACGATGGGCGCGCTCACCGACCCGACCGGGAGGGTGAAGGCCGCGCCGATCGCAGCGTTGAAGCGCCCGAGCCCGGCGACGAACTGCGGGCGGGTGAACATCTCGCTCTTGGTCACCGTGAGCCCCGCCGCTGCGGCTGCCGCCTCGAGCGTCGATCCGGCGGCCGCCTTGGCGAGCTCCGCCGCCTTCGGCTGGAGCGACTCCGCCTTGCGACGCGAGATCAACTGGCGTCGGATGTCATCCTTGGCCTGCTCGAAGGTCGGGATCCCGCCCGCGAAGAGCGAGTCGAGTGCCGCGACGTAGTACCCGTCTTCCGAGTCGAACAACTCGCTCGTCTCGCCGACCTTGGCGCCGCCGAAGGCCCAGGCACTGACGCTCGGGATGGAGCGGCCGTCGTTCCCCATCAGCGGCTCGCCCTCGACGGCCACCGCCTTGATCGGCGTGAGGCCGAGGACGCGCGCCGCGCTGTCGAGGCGCTCCCGGCGATCGTGCGACGCCGCCATGCGCGACAGCGAATCGGCGCGACGGTCGGAACGGACCGCCGATGAGTCGCTCTGCTGGATGCGCAGGAGGATGTGGCGCATGGTGAGGGTGTCGCCCTTGCGCGCATCCACCTTGATGAGGTGGTACCCGAACTGCGTCAGGACCGGCTGCGAGATCTCGCCGACCTTGAGCGCGTAGGCCGCATCCTCGAACGGCTTCACGAATCGGCCGCGCGGCCCCGTGCCGAGCGACCCACCGTCGCGTCCCGAGATGGTGTCGGCCGACTCGCGGCGCGCCACGTCCTCGAACGAGGCGCCGCCCACGATCTCGTTGCGAAGGGCGACGGCGCGCTCCCGCGTCGCGACGGTGTCGGCCGCCGTGATGGTGCGCGGGACGCTCACGATCGAAACGACCGCCCGCCCCGGGCGCTCCAGCTGCTTCTTGTACTTGTCGTAGAAGGCGCGGAGTTCGCTGTCCGAAATCTTCACCGCCGAGTCGGGGACGGTGGAAGCGTCGAACATGACGAACGAGACCTGCGCCGAGTCGTTCATGTCCCGGTAGACGCTCCACAGCTTGGCGTCCGAGACGAAGACGTCACCGGCCAACTGGTCGAAGAGCTTGGCCCGCGGGATCTCCGAGCGGTAGTAGGCCTCCAGCTGGATGAGGACCCCCTGGGCGCGCGCGGCCGAGCTTCCGATGAAGCGACGGTACTTCTGGAGGTCGAAGCGGCCGTCCGTCTGGAAGTCCGGGCTCTGCATGAGCTCCGGGGGCGGGCTCTGCTGGGCCGCCTCGATGACCTCCTGATCGGAGACGGTGATCCCCCGACGCTTGTATTCCTGCTCCAGCAGGATACTGGACACGAGCTGCTCGAACGCCTGGTCCTCCACTCGCCGGCGCTCGTCGAGCGTGAGCCCCCGCCCCGAATTCCGCTCTTCCTGCTGAGCCAACTGATTCGATAGGTTGGCCCAGGTGAGATACGGGATATCGACGCCGTTGACTTCGGCGACGGCTGTTCCCGGGGTGATCTGGGACGGACCGACCCCCAGAAGGCCGGAGGTTTCGGCGAAAAGGAAAACACCCACGAAGCAGACGACGATAAACAGCCAGATCCACTTCGCGGAGCTCCGCATCTGTTGCAGCACGGGGCGGTTACTCCTGCTTGAACTCGGGGGTGTAGCGAGGGGTATCGAGAGCCGGGAAAGCTATTTGTGATCTGCGCCTAAAATCAAGTTAGCGTGTCACTTCTGACCGAGTCGCTCGTCACTCAGACTGAGCACCACTCCGATCTCCTTGTGCGCCACATGCGGCGCGATGACTTCGAGGGCTTGGCATGGCCACCTCCGCCCGTCTGGACGAGCTGAAAAAGAAGTTTGACGAGAATCCGCGCCGCTATTTCGCGCCGCTCGCCAACGAGTACCGTAAGCAGGGCGACCTCCCGCAGGCGATCGCGCTCTGCCGCGCGCACCTCCCGAACCAGCCCGGGCACATCAGCGGGCACGTCGTCCTGGGGCAGTCGCTGTATGAGGCGCGCGAACTGGCCGCCTCGCGGGAGGCCTTCGAGGCGGCGCTCGATCTCGATCCCGAGAACCTCATCGCACTTCGACACCTCGGCGACATCGCCCGGGAGCAGGGGGATGGTGACCAGGCGCGCACGTGGTACCAGCGTGTCCTGGAGGCAGACCCCCGGAATGATGAGATCACGCAACTCCTCAAGGCCGTGGAGTCGGTGGAGTCGGTGGAGTCGGCATACTCCGCGGGCGGCGAGGTGATCCCCCAGAGCTCCCCGCTCGACGAGGTCTCCCTCGACACCGCAGCGGCGGAGCCGGTGGTGTCCCCGACCGCGTGGATCCCGGCATCTCCCATCGCCACGGTGCACGACGTGACGCCCGAGCCGGTGGAGATCATGGACGACTTCCCGGCGCCCGAGGTGATCGAAGCCACGGCGATCGAAGGCACGGCGAGCGAAGCCACGGCGAGCGAAGCCACGGCGAGCGAAGCCGCGCTGAGCGAGGCCACGGCGAGCGAACCCGCGGTCAGCGAAGCCGCGATGACCGAAGCCGCGTTCAGCGAGCCCGCGCCCGTCCTGCACATGGACGCCGCCGAAGACGCGGTCCTCACCGGGACGGCCTCCCCCGCTCTCGAGGCGAGCGTCGACGAGTTCCCCTCCGCGGAGATCCTGGGCGAGCTGGAGGCGGTCGCCGAGCCCATCCCGGACGACTGGTTCACTCCCTCGGCGCAGCTCCCGGGACTGGAAGGCGATGCGAACGACGTCGCCCCGCTCCCGACGTTCGACGACGCGCTCTTCACCTCCCTTGGTGAGCCCACGCCCGCTGCGTCCCCGGAGGTAGGGGCGACTGCGGGTGAGCTCTCGGAAATCGATGGTGAGGCGGCCGAGGAGCCCACGCCGCCGTTCGTCGCCCCGGTTGCAGAATCGCTGGCCAACGCCCCCACGCCACCGTTCCTTCCCGTTGTCGGAGCCCCCGAGCCGCAGTCGGATTGGGACGCGGCGCCGGAATCGCTGCTCGAGCTTCCTGAGGTCGCGGGCGCCGGTGCCGAGCAGGAAGTGCTTCCCGAGGGCTTCGTGGTCGAGTATTCGGAGTTCGTCCCCCCAGAGCTGGACGAGACCCCATTCATCGCCAACACCGTCTCGGTCCCGCTCGACGAAGGCGATCCGTTCTCCGTTGGGGCGCCGGAGCTGAGCGCGCACGAGCCGTTCTCGATCGAGTCGTCCTTTGGCGAGCAGCCTCCGCTCCCGCCTCGCATCTCGCCGCCGGAAGGGGAGGAGGCCCCCGAGCCCATCGAGGGGCTGCTGTCGCGAGAGACGTTCGAGACGGACGCGGCGATGGTGGCGGGGGTGGAGGAGGGGGGGGCGGACGAAGCGGCGGTGGAGTGGGCGGCGGTGGACGAGGCGGAGGCGACCCCCTTCGTCACCGAGACGATGGCCGAGCTGTACCTGCAGCAGGGATTCGTGGACGAGGCACTCGGCATCTACCGCCAGCTCCTCGACCAGCACCCGGAAGACGTCGCGCTGCGCGATCGCGTGTCGGCGATCGAGCGGGGAGCGTCGTCGGCGGTCGTTGCAGGGGTCGCCCCGCGTGATGTGGTCGATCGGCACGGACAGTCGGTGCGGAGCTTCTTCGCCCACTTCGCCCGCCGCGAACCGCATCGCCGGGCGGAGCGGTCCGCGAACGATGGTGACGCAGAGGCGAGCCACGGTGGCCGCATCGTCGCGGCGACGGTCGCCAGCGAGTACGCCGGCGCCGCCACGCGCGACGAGGCGCTGACCGTTCCCGACGAAGCCGCGCCGGGGCGCTCGCTCACCCAGCTCTTCGCGACGGGGGACGTCTCCCGCGCCGACGAGGAGGCGGCGACGACGCTGGCCTCCGCCTTCGAGGCTGGGGACGGTGCGCCCCCCCGGTCTGGCCGGTCGGCGGAGCGAGAGTTGTCACTCGAGCACCTCTTTCGCGATGTTCCAGCGCGCTCGTCCGGCGCCGTGACGCTGGACGAGTTCTACCATGGCTCGTCGCCGGCGGGATCGGGTCCCGCCGCTCAGGGGACCGAGGATGGCGAGGAGCGCGACTCGGACATCGAGCAGTTCACGGCCTGGCTCGAAGGCCTCAAGAAGAAGTGAGAATCGCAGTCCTCAACGGACCAAATCTCAACCTCCTCGGCACGCGCGAACCCGCGCTCTACGGGACCACGACGCTGGCGGATATCGAAGCCCGGCTTCGCGCAGTTGGCGCGGAGCTGGGCGTCGACGTTTTCTGCGTGCAGCACAACGGGGAAGGGGAGCTCATCGCCGAGATCCAGGGATTGCGGGGGCGCGCCGACGGCGCGCTGATCAACGCCGGCGCGTACTCGCACAGCAGTCTCGCGATTCGCGACGCCTTTGCCGCGGTCGGCGTGCCGTTCGTCGAGGTGCACCTGACGAACATCCATGCCCGGGAGCCCGAGCGGCGGCACTCGATGCTCGCGCCCGGCGCGCGGGCGGTGATCTGCGGCTTCGGCGCCGACGGCTACGAATGGGGGTTGCGCGGGCTCGTCGCCCTCCTGGCCGGCCGTGAGTAGCGCACGCGAGCGGCGGCTGGCGACGCTGCTCGAGCGGTTGGTGGCCGGTCACCTGGACGCCGTGCTCGTGACGTCGCTCCCGAACATCCGCTACCTGACCGGTTTCTCGGGGTCGAACGCCCTCCTGCTCGTGACCGGTCGGGACGCGCACCTCGTGACCGACTTCCGCTACCAGACCCAGGCCGCCACCGAGTCGGGCGACGTGTGCAACGTCCGCGTCGAGACGAGCAACCTGTGGTCGGGGTTGTGGAGCCTCATGGGGGGGCTGGCCGGCGTACAGTCGGTCGGCTTCGAGTCGGCGCACCTCCCGCACCGGGATTTTCAGCGTCTCATGGAACGGGGTGAGCGGTGGCACTGGCGGCCGGTGACGGACCTCGTGGAAGGACTTCGCGCACAGAAGGACGCGGAGGAGGTGGCGCACATTCGGACGGCGGGCGCCATGGCGATCCGGGCGCTGCACGAGACGCTGGAGCGCGTGCGGATCGGAATGACCGAGCTCGAGGTGTGCGGGATCCTGGAGCATGCCCTGCGCGACGCGGGAAGCGAGGCGCACCCGTTCGCGCCCATCGTCGCGTCGGGACCGCGCTCGGCCCTCCCGCACGCCCGGGCGTCGGGGCGGGCTATTGCGCCCGGCGAGTTTCTGTTGTTGGATTTCGGAGCGTCGACAGGCGGTTATTGTTCAGATGTCACGCGGACGGTTATCCTCGGCCGAGCCGACGAACGGCAGCGCGCCATCCACGAGGCCGTGCGCGAAGCCAATCGGGTGGCCCGGGAGGGGATCCGGGCGGGGATGCGCGGTCGTGAGGGTGATGCGCTCGCGCGCAGCGTGCTGGAGTCCCGTGGACTGGGGGAGCTGTTCGGCCACGGGTTGGGACACGGGATCGGTCTCGAAGTTCACGAGGCGCCCCGGTTGTCCCGGCTGGCGGAGGAGGTGCTTCCGGAGGGCTCGGTCGTTACCATCGAGCCGGGGGTGTACGTGCCGGAGTGGGGGGGAGTGCGAATCGAAGACGACGTTCATCTAGGCGCCGACGGGGCGGATCTGCTCACCGATTTCACGCGCGAGCTTCTCGTCCTCTCCTGAGTGCTCGAGCCGGCGGACCTCAATGTCTGACATGATCGACTTACGTTACGTGAAGAAACTGATCGAGATGCTCGACGGCTCGTCCGTCGACTCGGTGGAGATCTCCTCGGACAAGGGGATGAAGATCCGCATCTCGAAGACGCCGCAACAGCGCGGGGCGGTGCAGATCCCGACCCCCGTGGCGATGCCGGCGCTGCTGCCGCCGGGGCCCGTGGGGCGCATGACCCCCACCGAGCCGATGCCGGCCATCAGCGATGCGGCGCCGGCGGCGCCCGCCGAGGCGCCCAAGGCCAACCTGCTCGAGGTCAAGTCACCGATGGTCGGGACGTACTACGCGCAGCCCGAGCCCGGGGCCAAGCCCTACGTGACGGTGGGGCAGCGCATCGAGAAGGGGCAGATCCTCTGCATCATCGAGGCGATGAAGATCATGAACGAGATCGAGTCGGAGTTCTCGGGCGTGGTGAAGGAGGTCGTCGCCACGGATGGCCAACCCGTCGAGTACGGGCAGGTCCTGATGCGCATCGATCCGAATGGTTAACCCGGTTCCGGCACCGGAAGGCGCTGCTGGCGGGGGCGCCGGGGCACCGCGGGCGCCCTTCAACTTCAAGGCCATCCTGCAGCAGATGGTGCAGCGCAGCGCGTCCGACCTGCACCTGAAGGTCGGGCGTCCGCCCACGCTGCGCATCAACGGCGATCTCTCGCCGCTCCCGCTCCCGGCGCTTCGACCGGAAGACCTGAGCACGCTGGCGAAGGAGATCATGACGCCGAAGCAGGTGAAGGAGTTCGCCGAGTACCGTGAGGCGGACTTCGCCACCGGGGTCCCGGGGATCGGGCGCTTCCGCGTGAACGCGTACCAGCAGCGCGGCACGATCGCCTTCGCGATCCGTACCGTCCCCCACCAGGCCAAGTCGATCGCGGAGCTGAACCTCCCGCCGATCGTCGAGGACATCGCGATGCTCCCGCGCGGCCTGGTGGTGGTGACCGGCGTGACGGGCTCGGGGAAGTCGACGGCGCTCGCGTCGATGCTCCAGGTCATCAACGAGAAGCGCTACGCGAACATCATCACGATCGAGGATCCGATCGAGTTCCTCCATCGCGACTTGAAGTGCCACATCAACCAGCGTGAGGTGGGGACGGACACGGGATCGTTCGCGCAGGCGTTGCGGCGCGTCCTTCGCCAGGATCCGGACGTGATCCTCATCGGCGAGATCCGAGACCTCGACACGCTCGACACGGCGCTCAAGGCGGCCGATACGGGGCACCTGGTCTTCTCGACGCTGCACACGACGGATGCGACGCAGACCATCAATCGCATCCTCTCCTTCTACCCGCCGCACCAGCAGAACGAGGTGCGCTTCGCGCTCTCGAACGCGCTGGCGGCAGTCGTCTCGCTTCGCCTCGTGCCGCGCGCGGACAAGCCCGGGCGCGTCCCGGCGTCCGAGGTGCTCATCAACACGGCCGCGGTCCGCGAGCAGATCCGCGACGTCACCAAGACGCTCAACATCCCCGACCTCATCAAGGAAGGGACGGTGCAGTACGGGATGCAGAGCTTCGACCAGTCGCTGATGGCGTGGTACAGCAAGGGGACGATCTCCTACGAGAACGCCCTCTTCCACGCGACCAATCCCAATGAGCTTGCCCTGCGGGTGCAGGGGGTCGCAGGATCGAGCGATACCTCCTGGGACGAATTCCAGACCGACGAGACCGCGTAGTCCACGCGCCGGGCCCGAGAGTATTTCATGTTCAAGAAAGTCCTTGTCGCGAACCGCGGAGAGATTGCGCTCCGCGTGATTCGCGCCTGTCGTGAGTTGGGGATCCAGACGGTGGCCGTCTATTCGGAGGCCGACCGTGAGTCGTTGCACGTGCGTTTCGCCGATGACGATGTGTGCATCGGCCCCGCACCGGCCCGGGAGTCGTACTTGCGGATCCCGCGCCTCATCGCCGCCGCCGAGATCACGGGCGCCGACGCGATCCATCCCGGCTACGGCTTCCTGGCCGAGAACGCCGAGTTCGCCGAAACGTGCGCCGCCTCGAACATCACCTTCATCGGCCCTACCGCCGAGCAGATCCGGGTGATGGGCGACAAGGCGGCGGCGCGCAAGGCGATGCTGGAGGTCGGCGTCCCGATCGTCCCCGGAACGCCGGGGCCGATCGACGATCCCGATGCGGCGCTCGAATTCGCCAAGTCCATCGGCTTCCCCGTCATCATCAAGGCGGCCGCCGGCGGCGGAGGGAAGGGGATGCGGGTGGCGAAGGACGCCGACGAGTTCCTGCGGTCGTTCTCGCTCGCGCGATCCGAGGCGTTGTCGGCGTTCGGCAATGGCGACGTTTACGTGGAGAAGTACCTCACGAAGCCGCGCCACATCGAGTTCCAGATCATCGGTGACACGCACGGCAACGTGATCCACCTGGGAGAGCGCGACTGCTCGGTACAGCGGCGCCACCAGAAGCTGATCGAGGAGGCGCCGAGCCCGGCCATGACCCCCGAGCTGCGCGAGCGCATGGGCGAGGCGGCCGTGCGCGGGGCGAAGGCGATCGACTACGTCGGGGCTGGGACGATCGAAATGCTCCTCGACGAGGACGGGTCGTTCTTCTTCATGGAGATGAACACCCGCATCCAGGTGGAGCACCCAGTCACCGAGCAGTTGACCGGGGTCGACCTGGTGAAGGAGCAGATCCGCGTGGCCGCCGGGGCACCGCTCAGCGTCCTGCAGCTCCCGCCGCTTCGCGGACACGTGATCGAGTGCCGCATCAATGCCGAGGATCCGGCGCGCGCCTTCCAGCCATCGCCGGGGCGCATCTCGGCGTTTCATCCGCCTGGCGGTCCGGGGGTGCGCCTCGACACGCACGTGTACGCGGGGTACACCGTCCCCCCGTACTACGACTCGCTGCTCGCCAAGCTCATCGTCCAGGGGCGCGACAGGGAGGAGGCGCTCCGCCGGATGCACATGGCGCTGGAGAGCTTCATCATCGAGGGGGTCACCACCACGGCGCCGTTCCTGGCGCGTGTGATCATGCACCCCGAGTTCCGCGCGGGGCAGGTGGACACGAAGTGGCTGGAACGCGAGATCGCTGGGATCCTCAAGGAGCAGGGCTAAGTGCGTCTCGACGTCTTCTTCGGCGCGCATGGGCACACGAGCGCCGATGTGCAGGGGCGGGTGGTGGTGGTCATCGACGTGCTGCGGGCGTCCACGACGATCGCGGTCGCGCTGGCCAATGGGGCGCGGATGGTCATCCCGTTCGAGAGCGCGGAGGAGGCCATCACGCGCTCGAAGTCGTTCGAGCGCGGGGAGTACAAGCTTGCGGGCGAGCGCAGGAAGCAGCGGATTCCCGGCTTCGACCTCGGCAACTCCCCGCTCGAGTACGCCAGCGAGGTGGTGGATGGCACGACGATCCTGTTCACCACGACGAACGGGACGGGCGCGCTGATCGCGGCCCAGTCGGCGCGCGAGGTGATCGTGGGGGCGTACGTGAACTTCACGGTGGTGAGCGCGATGGTGCGGGCCGCGGCGCGGGCAAAGAGCGACATCGCGATCCTCGCCGCCGGGAGCGAGCGCCACTTCTCGCTCGAGGACGCCGCCTGCGCCGGGCGCTACGTGCGCGCCATCCGCCGGGGGCTGCCCGACGCGGAGCTGAACGACGGCGCCATCGCCGCCTTGCAGCTGGAGAAGCGCTACGGCAACGACCTTGCGCGCCTCTTCGCGGAGTCGACGCACGGGCGGGCGCTCGCCGAGGCCGGCTTCGCCGACGACCTCGCCGTCTGCGGGACCATCGACGGACATCCGGTGGTCCCCGTCTACCAGGACCGGCAGGTGACGAGGCTGGGCCCCGACCGGGAACGCTAGCGTGGGAAGCTCCCTCCGGCGCGAGATCACCGGGATCGCCCTGATCGTCGTCGCGCTCTTCGTGGCCGGGGCGCTCCTCCTCCAGCCACTCGCGGCAGACGGAGGGTGCTTGGCCGCGCGCGGGGTCTTCGGTCCCGTGGGGGCGTGCGTGAAGTCGTCGCTCCTCGTCACGTTAGGCGCGCTCGCCGCGTCGCTCGTCCCGCTCGTCCCCCTCGTGCACGGGTTGCGCCTCCTCGGGCGCATGCAGTGGGAGACGGACCGCCGCTGGATGCTCTTCCTCGCGGGGCTCGTCGTCCTCCTCCCGATCGCCGTCGGGCTCGCCATCGGCGGCCGCGAGGCGGACGCGTCGCACTCCGTCGCCGGGCTCTGGGGCGGCTTCGTGTCGTTCTACCTGCGCGCCATCCTCGGGACGGGCGGGGCGTGGCTCGCCGTCGTGTTGCTGGCGAGCGCCCATACGGCGTGGACGTTGCGGTGGAACCCGGTGCGTGCCCTGGTCGGGCCCTCGCCCGCCAGCGGCAAGGCGGCGTCGCATCCGACGTTGGCGTCGATGCTGGAGCCCGCGCCGGAGGAGATGCCGGCGTTGGTCGTCGACGACGGGGGACGGGAGACGGGAGAGGGGAGACGGCGTGCGAAGCGCAGTGAGGGGGGCGACCAGGGGGATGGGGGGGAAAGGTCGGGGAACCCCTCGATGGTCTCGACCAGGAAGAAGGGGGCGAAGGGCGGGGGCGAGGGCGCGCCCGCCGTGGAGGGATTGGTCGAACCGGCGCCGATCGTGGTCCCCGAGGCCGATGCGCTCGAGGACAAGCTCCCCGCGCCCGAGCTCCTCACCCCGCCCCCCCCGGGGAACGTCGACGTCGGGAAGCGCGAGATCGAGGCGATGGGGCAGAAGCTGATGGACGCCCTCGCCACCTTCAGGGTGCAGGGGACGCTGGTCGGGAAGACGACCGGCCCGGTGGTGACGCAGTACGAAGTCGAGCCGGCGGCCGGCGTGAAGGTGCGACAGTTCGCGAACCTGGCGAACGACCTCGCCCTCGCCATGCGGGCGCCCAGCATCCGGGTCGTGGCGCCGATCCCGGGGCGGGGGGCGGTCGGGGTCGAGGTGCCGAACCCGGTCCCCCAGATCGTCGCGTTCCGCGAGCTCATCGAGGCCCGGGAGTTCCAGCAGGCGCGCATGGCGCTCCCCATCGCGTTAGGCAAGGACCTCGAGGGGAAGGTGGTGGTCGCCGACCTGGCGAAGATGCCGCACCTCCTGATCGCGGGCGCCACCGGCTCGGGCAAGTCGGTGTGCGTCAACACCATCATCACGTCGCTCGTCTACCGGCACACGCCGAAGACGCTGCAGTTCCTGATGGTCGACCCCAAGATGGTCGAGCTGTCGGTGTACAACGACCTCCCGCACCTCCTGCACAAGGTCATCACCGACAACCGGGACGCGGCGTACGTCCTCAAGTGGGCGGTGATGGAAATGCAGCGGCGTTACGAGATCCTGGCGGCGAACGGGGCGCGCAACATCCAGGACTTCAACAAGCGCGTCCTCGACGGTGCGTCGCTCGTGATGCCCAAGCGTCCCGAGGTCGCCTTCGAGCGGCGCGAGTACACGGAGGGAATCCTCCCGTACGTCGTCGTCGTCATCGACGAGCTGGCCGACCTCATGATGACGGTGCAGGGCGAGGTCGAAACCCCGCTGGCGATGCTGGCCCAGAAGGCGCGCGCGATCGGCATCCACCTGATCCTCGCCACGCAGCGCCCGAGCGTCAACGTCATCACGGGGCTGATCAAGGCCAACTTCCCCAGCCGCATCGCCTTCCGCGTGGCGTCGCAGGTCGACTCGCGCACCATCATCGACGGGATGGGGGCGGAGTCGCTCCTCGGCAACGGCGACATGCTCTTCATCCCGCCGGGGAAGTCCGAGCCGCAACGCCTGCAGGGAGCCTTCATTCCGGGCGACGACACCGAGCGGCTGATGCACTGGTTCGACGCACGGAAGATCGCGCGGCGCGCGGCGCAGGCGGCGCGGGGGATCGCCGACGAGGAACTGGCGCGCCCGGACATCATCGCCGAGGTGAAGGCGCAGGAGGCCCTCGAGAACGAGGAGGACGGGGACGACGGAGGCGCGGGAGGGGCGGAGCGCGACGCACTCTTCCGGCGGGCGGCGGAGACGTGCATCCAGCACCAGCTTGGTTCCACCTCGCTCCTGCAGCGCCGCCTCAACATCGGATACGGGCGCGCGGCGCGCATCATCGACCAGCTTCATGCCGCCGGGGTGCTGGGGGCGTCGAAGGGTTCGAAAGCGCGCGATGTCCTCGTGGGGCTCGAGGACTTGGACCGCATCGCGGGGCCCGACAACTCGTAGGGCGACGGCCGTCGGCGCTCCGTCGCCGATCGCGCCCTCCCGGCAAGGGATTGATCCTCCTCGCATGTAAACGATGCCGGAGACGACGCTCGGCCGCCCTACGATTCGGGCGTGACGACGGAGCGGCAGGAGTTCGGGCTGATGGGGGAGGCGGTGGCGGAGCGGTGGCTCCGCGTGCGTGGATGGCGCGTGCTGCAGCGCCGCTTCCGCAGCGGCCACCGCGACATCGACCTCGTGGCGGAGCGCGAAGGGACGGTGGCGTTCGTCGAGGTCAAGGCTCGTCGCGGAGGGTGGTGTGGGGGCCCGGTGGGGGCGGTCGATTGGAGGAAACGGCGAGAGCTGGTACGGTCGGCGACGGTGTGGATCGACCGGCACGGGCGGACCGGGGAGAGTTACCGGTTCGACGTCATCGGGGTGATCATGGACGGCCGAAGGGTCCGTGTACGCCATGTGGAAAACGCCTTCGGGATTTCATCGCGTGCTTGAAAGCAAGCGAGGGGTTTCGTATTTTGTTCGGGGTATCGAATCGTTCACGCCACCCGGTAGATTGACCCGCGTGGCCAGGGCCTCAACGACTCACCAACTGGGTGAATCATGGCGGTTTCGGCAGTGCAAGACGATCGCAAGAAAGCACTGAGTCTGGCCATCTCGCAGATCGAGAAGAACTGCGGCAAGGGGTCGATCATGCGCATGGGCGCGGAGAATCGCGTCCGCATCGAATCGATTCCGACCGGGGCGATCAACCTCGATGCGGCGATCGGCATCGGTGGGATCCCGCGGGGCCGCATCACCGAGATCTACGGGCCGGAATCGAGCGGCAAGACGACGCTCTGTCTGCACGTGGTGGCCAACGCGCAGCGTGCGGGTGGCGTGGCGGCGTTCATCGACGCGGAGCATGCGCTCGACGTCGAGTACGCGAAGAAGCTGGGCGTGGACGTGGAGAATCTCCTCGTCTCGCAGCCGGACACCGGCGAGCAGGCGCTCGAGATCTGCGAGATCCTCGTGCGCTCTGGCGCGGTGGACGTGGTGGTGGTGGACTCCGTGGCCGCACTCGTCCCCAAGGCCGAAATCGAGGGGGACATGGGCGATTCACACGTCGGCTTGCAGGCGCGGCTGATGTCGCAGGCACTGCGCAAGCTGACGGGGGCGATCGCCCGCTCGCGGACCTCGGTGGTCTTCATCAACCAGCTGCGCGAGAAGATCGGGGTGATGTTCGGCAACCCGGAGACGACGACCGGAGGGAAGGCGCTGAAGTTCTATGCCTCGCTGCGGCTCGACATCCGGCGCATCGGCCCGGTGAAGGACAAGGAAGACGTGATCGGCTCGCAGGTCCGGGTGAAGGTGGTCAAGAACAAGGTCGCCCCACCGTTCAAGCAGGCCGAGTTCGACATCATGTACGCGGAAGGGATCAGTCACACCTCGCTGCTCGTTGACATCGGCGCGGAGTCGGGGATCATCGAGAAGTCCGGCGCCTGGTACAGCTACGGTGGCCAGCGCATCGGGCAGGGGCGTGAGAACGCCAAGATGTTCCTGAAGGACAATTCCGCGCTCATGCGTGAGATCGAGGACAAGGTCAAGGTGGTACTCGGCATCGACAAGGCCGAGGTCCCCGTGGACCTCGAGGTCACCGAGGAATAGCAAGGCACGGGACATAGCACGGGACATAGTCCACGCCGGCGAGTATGGGGGCCGGAGGGTTGTCTTCTGAGGATGTTGGGGCCCGGTACCCCACATTGCTCAGCGGGCCTCCCTCCGGCCTCTTGCCATTCGGACGGGAAGACGGGAAGACGGGAAGACGGGAAGACGAGAAGACGAGAAGACGAGAAGACGAGAAGACAAGAAGACGAGAAGACGAGACGACGAGACGATGGTGTCATGGACGGTCACCATGCGGGGGCGACGAGTGTGACGAGTGTGACGGGTGTGACGGGTGTGACGGGTGCGACGGGTGCGACGGGTGTGACGGGTGCGACGGGTGCGACGGGTGCGACGGGTGCGACGGGTTGCGTCGTGAGACGCGAGCGGCGAGCGGTCAAGGGGGAGGCGCCGACATGACGGGGCGCTCGGACGGCGCTCGTGCGTCGACTCG
>MEDZ01000043.1 GCA_001724275.1 Gemmatimonadetes bacterium SCN 70-22 | reverse complement strand
CGCCTGCGCGGCATCAGCGCACCCCCACGTGGCCGAGACCCGCCGCGATCTTCTCCTCGGCATTGCGGATCAGCTCCGGCGTGACGTGGACGAGGCGATAGCGCCAGATGCCGGACTTGGGACCGGCTCGGGGGTCGGGCTCGCGCTCGACGGTGAAGCCCAGGGACCGCAGCTGGCGGCCGCGGCGATCGCCGGAGTGGCCCCCGACGTCCTTCGCGCGGAGTTCGTCGATGGTGTGCCACTGGCCGTCGAGCATGAGGGCGAGGGTCCGCCCGAGCGCAGTGGTGAGGCGCAAGCGGTCGCGCTCGGCGCGATAGCTGTCGTCGGGCGTGGCGACGGCGGCGAACAGGGGGCCGAGGTCGGCGCGGTCGCGGGTGTGCACGGGGCGCGCGTAGGTGTCGGGATCCATGCCGGTGCGGCGGACGGTATGCGCCATCGGATGCCTCAGACTTCCTCGGGGGATGGTGACGGGGGCGACGACGGGGACGGCAAGGCCGCGCCGCGTTCCAGCCCGGCCGCACGCCGCCTGTACTCGAGTTGGTAGAGTCGCTCACGCCATATGCCCCGGATGCAGATCGCCTGGAGTCGGTCGCCACGTCGCTCGGCCGCATCCCGTAAGCGCGACAACTCGTACAACTCGGTGAGCCACGCATGCTCCTCGCGCCACGGCCCGCTTTCGCTGGTGGTGGCGATGAGCATCAGCGTCCCGTCCGGCGCGTCGCGGATCTCGAGCGTGACGGGTGCGCTGGGCGCGGCGCGCAGCTGCGCGACCAGTTCGTCCGCCACCCGCACGTATCGCTCGCGGGGCTTCGGTGCCCACCGCTCCGCATCCTCCAGCGCCGCGAGGGCGAGGCGGAGTATGGCCTCGTAGCGAGCGTGGAACTTCTCGTGTCCCGTGAAGGCGTCTCGCGCGAAGACGTGGTGCTCGATCCACCCGGCTATCGCTTGCTTCGCCTCCTCCCGCGTGATCTCAGGCATCGGGGCCTCCCTCGTTGACGGTGACGCGCCCTTCGCGGAGGGCGCGGGCGTGGGCGCGGAGCAGACGGGCATCCTCGCAGGGTTGACACGAGCACTCCGCATTCGCGTATGCCGTGACCCGTTCGCACGCCTCCGCGAGCGCGGCGAGGTCGTTAGGCTCCCGCAGCACGTCGGCGCGGGTGGGGGTGGCGTTAGGCGGGGTCATCGGGGCTCCGGCTCTGTGGCGGTCGAAAGTTTACGCCCGGCCGAACACGCTTTGCGTAGCGCGACTGCCGCAGCGATTGATGCCTTGCGATAGGCGATCCACGCATCGTGCGGGGTGGAGCACCGCTGGCACCATTGTGCGCGGTCCAAGTGCCGACTGTCGTGGCACCGATCCCCGTAGCCGTCGCTACTGTTCCGCCTGCGGTCACACTCACCGTACGTCTCGCTCGCCGCCGTACAGATCGCCACCCACTCGCGGCGACGCGCCGCACGCTCGGTACGCGCCTGCCATAGCCGTTCCAGCAGTGCGTCGCTCGTCATCGCCCCACCTCCCGCTGCCGCAGCAGGGCGCCGAGGGCGGGGAGGGAGTCGGCCTTGTACATCGCGTCTCGCTCGTCGCGCACGCACACGCCCAACCCCCAGCGCGACAGTTCGCGATCCGGGTGGCCCTGTGCCCACGCCTCCAGGTACGCCACGTCCGCGAGCTGTTGCGCGAGGGCGGCGTAGTCGGTGTAGAGCACGTACTTCCCGCTGTGCTGCTCAATGAGCATGAAGTTCTCACTCTCCCTGTCGAACACGAACCCGTATCGCGCCACCGTCTCGCTCATCGCGTGCCCTCCTCGCGCTGGCCACAGAGGACGCAGCGCGTCTCGCCCGCGTCGTGGAGGAAGCAGTGGTTGCACCGCGTCGTGCCCGTCGCCGTCACGTGCTGCTGGCGCGCGCGCACGCACGGGCACTGCGGCACCGAGGGGCTGTTGACTGCCCCGCACTGCGGGCAGACCCACCCCGTCAGCACGAAGCCGCCGAATGGCGTCGTCATCGCGTCCCCTCCTGTTGGATTAGCATCTTGTGCCATTTCCGCTCCAGCCGCCGGCTCGTCTGTCGATTCAGAGGCACCACGAACCCTGCGTAATCGTTACGCACGCACCAGCACGAGCCGTCGCTGGCTCGCACGTACGTCACGCCGTCCTCCTTGATCTCGGGCGTCTCTGGTCGAAAATCCGTACTCATCGCGTGCCCTCCGTGGCTGCCACCTCGCTGATGTACGCCGTCACGATCCACTCGCTCCACCGCCGCGACCGCTCGATGTTGCTGAGCATCGACGCCGAACAGCCGATCCGCCGTCCCATGTCGCGCAGCCCGATCCCCTGCGCCTCGCGCGCCTCCCTGCACGCCCGCACCAGCAGGGCGCGGCGCTCGTGCTCGTACCGCTCAGCGGACTCGCGCCGGAGCACGGCCTCTGCCCACTCGCGCTCGCGGAGCGCGACCAGTCCCTGTTTCATCGCGTGCCCTCCTGCCTGTACTCTGGCACGTCGAAAAAGCCGAGTTGCCCGCGCACGGGGTAGAACGGCACGGGTGTCGCATTGGCCAGCGTGAACCCATAGCGTCCCACGAACCACGGCGACGCGGACTGCGTGACACATCCGGTCACTGTCACTTCGCCGACGATGCCGCCGCTCTCGAACGTCGGGGGCAACGCGATGTGCGGGAACTGCTGCCGCACCCACGCGAGGCCCTCGTCGTCGAACTTCCTGCCCGCGTGGATCAGCACACGCTCCCCGCGTCTCTTTGTCCACCAGTCTCTGTTCTCGATGTCCTTGTGGCCGTTGACGATGAGCCACGCCCACGGCTGTTGCACGCTGAGCGCCTTCATCGCGTGCCCTCCTGCGCGGCGAGCGCGCGGCGTGCGTAGTCGGGGCCGTCGCCTGAGCCGATCCAGACGCGCAGCATAACGTGGTGGGTCACCGTCTCCTCCATCCTCCCCTCCGCGTTAGGCATGGTCGTCCTCCACCGTGGTCGGTTGCGTGTCCGCTTGCATTAGCCGCATCTGGCGCTGTTCCTCGTCCGTCGCTGGCCACGGGATGCCCGCCCAGCGGAATTGCCAGAACGTCGGGCGATACGGCTTGCCCTTCTGCGGCGGATCGCCAAGCAGGGATAGCTGGTAGGTCTCGCGCATCACTCCTCCACCGTCAGGCCGAGCGCGCGAACGATCTCATACGCCCAATGCTCAGACGTGCGGTTGGTCCCACGGGCCGTGCGCACGATGCCCTCCACCCTGTCCACCATCTCCCGCGTCACCCGCGCCTCGAGGACGGGGACGACGCGCTGCCACATCGGCTGCCATTCCTCTGGCGTCGGGACGTGCGACATCACGGCCAGCGGCGTGCCGTCCATCGCCAGCGCGACCCACCACCGGCGCGGCGCGGACGCAGGGGCGGGCGAGGGCATGGTCGCCCCCTCGCTGTTCGGCGCTCGAACGCCTAGCCCCGCCGCGTTCCACGGCGTCCCCGTGCTATCGCCGCCCGCGCGGCCGCCCACGAAGCCCAGGGGGTTTGCACTCGGCGGGGCAAACGTCAGCCCGCCGCGTTGCGCGCACCACCAGAGCGACGGGGTCAACTTCGCATCGGGGACGCCGCCGCCGCGCAACCACTCGGCGACGATGAATCGCTGCGTGTCCACGTCTGGCGTCTCGGTTCGCGGCGTGCGTTCAGCCGCCAGCTCCCGCCGCGCCTCCACCAGCGCGGACCCCATGCGCGCTATCTGCACGCCGAACGGCACATCGCCGCCGTCCGGTGGGTCCATGAACTCGTAGCCGAACGGTGCAAGCGCATCGGCCATCTGCTGTTCCTTCTCCGCCAGCTCCCGCCGCGCCTCGTCGCGCTCGCGCTCGGCGTCCCGCAACGTCTCCACAACGCCGCGCACATGGACGACGAGGTCTCCGCCGTGTTCCGCCACGTTCGGGAGCTTCGCGTCGCCGAGCACGCTGTCGATGCTTTGCACGGCGTCGCGCGCCCATTCGAGGCGCGTGCGCCAGTCCCGCGTCTCCTCGTGCGCGGCCAGCGCGGCGGCAACAGCCTCCTCCGCCTCCCGCCGCGCGTGGTAGAGGGCGGTGAGGGCGAAATGGAGGTCGTCGTCTGGACTCACGCACCTTGCCTCGCCATTGGGCGCGTGGACGAGGCGATGCGCCCATGCGTCGCCGGTCCACTCATGGTACCCGACCACCGCGCCCAGCGGGATCGGGGGCGGCGACGACGAGACAGGCGCGGTCGGCGCTTCACGGAATGATCCCGCTGCCTCGTCCGCACTCGCCACGTGGCCGTTTCCCGCCACGTCCTGCCCCGTCGCCTCCAGCCAATCGCACAGCCGCTCGCTCGCCACGCGCAACGACTCGGCGGCGTCCGTCAGGTGCAGGCGTGCGGCCCGCTCGTCAGGCGTCATCGCGCACCTCCGGTTCGTCGTCCATCGCCCACCCCAGGACCCCCTCCGCCACCGGCACCGCCACGCCCAGGCCGCACGCGTACGCGTCCCGCAGTCCCGCCGTCAGGTGCGCCGCGTCGTAGCCCGTGAGCCCGTAGCACCGCACGGCGGTCCAGAGCACGAGCGCGGCCCTCGCGTCCCACGCGTCCCACGCGGCCCTCGCGTCCCACGCGTCCGACGCGGCCCNCGGCCCTCGCGTCCCACGCGTCCGACGCGGCCCACGCGTCCCACGCGTCCCACGCGTCCGACGCGGCCCTCGCGTCCCACGCGTCCCACGCGTCCGACGCGGCCCTCGCGTCCGACGCGGCCCTCGCGTCCGACGCGGTATCGCAGCGCTGGAGTCTCCACCCCGCCAGCCCGCGCGCCGCGAGGGCGACCCGCAGGTGCTGCGCCACCGCCGCCTCATCGCGCCGAGGCCGCGCCAGCGCCGTGCGCCACGCCTCGACCTCGCCGACCAGCGCCTCCGCGTGCGCCCCAAACGGCGCGTGCAGGTCCCCGAGCGCCGCCTGCCACTCGTCCGCCGTCGCCTCCCGCACGATCGTGAGCCCCGAGGCACGCGTCTTGTCCCCGCGCGTCACCGCGTCCGCGCTGAGCGTGCAGGCCACGAGCCGCGACGGCCGCCCGTCGGGCCACAGTCCGCCGAGCCGGAGCGCGGCGCCGGGCCGGAGGCACGCGTGATAGCCCGGCGCGCAGTCGGCGTCGCTCCGGTCCAGCCGCACCGGCGGCAGCGTCACGGGCAGCGCGCCGGTGCACACGGGATCGCCGCCCTGCACGGGCGGGCGCCAGTCGTGGGTGTAGCAGCGCCAGTACAGCGGCGCGCCCGCCGTCGTTGTCTCCGTCATCCTCTCCGTCATCGTCTCCCCCGTAAGTGTCAGAAGCCCAACGCGTGCTGCGCGGGCGCCGCCTCACCCGCCGTGCCCTGTGCCGTGAGCGACATCGTGCCCCCGTTCCACCACACACTCACCGCGAACGGCGCCGTCCGCCGGCAGGCGCGGAAGTCCAGCTCCAGGATGTCCGGCCGATCCTTCCAGTACATCGCCTCGCGATACAGCAGCGCCACGAAATCCGCCGCCTGCAGCATGCCCGACGAGCCCGCGAGGTCTTGCAGCTGCGGACGCTTGTCCGGGCGCTTCTCGATGTCCTTGTAGTTCAGCTGCGCCGGCGCCACGACCGCCGTCTTCGTCCGCTTCGCCAGCCCCTTGAGGGCGTACGCGATCGACGTCAGCTCCTCGTCCCCGCGCCGCCCCTTGAGCGGGAAGCGCACCAGCTGCAGGAAGTCGACGACGATCACGCCGAGCCGGGAATGCTGCGCCTTGAGCGCCACGGCGCGCGCCAGCACATCGTCCAGCGACGGCGAGGCCGCGTCGTCGATGTACAGCGGGAGCTTCGCCAGGCGCGCCGCCGCCGTCGTCAACTTCTCGATCTGCCACGCCTGCAAGCGGCCGCTCGCCGAGACATGCAGCGGCACCCCGGAGAGCGCGCTGAGGAGCCGCTCCGTCACCTGCGCGGCGCTCATCTCGGCCGACACGATCCCCACCGGATGCCCTAACGACGCCGCGTGGGCCGCGAGGTTGTGCGCCACCAGGCTCTTCCCGGCCTTCGGCACGCCACCGAGGATTATGAGCTCGCCCGGGCGGAAGCCGTGCGTCTGCGCGTCGACCGGCGCGATGCCGCTCGGATACGCCAGCGCGTCGCCGCGCATCCGGGCCTCGATCTCGTCCAGCACCGCGAACGGGTCGATGCGCTGGTAGCCCAGGCCTGCCGCGTCGTCGACGGCCATGGGGAGCACGTCCGCCGAGAGCGCCTTCGCCACCGTGGCCGGGTCGAGTCCCTGGTAGAGCGCCTCGATCGCGGCCTGCGCCTGCGCGATGACCAGTCGGCGCTGCGCGTGCTGCCGCACGATCGCGGCGTGATGCGCGATGTTGGCCGCCGTGGGGACCGCGTCCAGCAGCTGGGCGACGTAGTCGACGCCGCCCACGGCGTGGAGTTCCTCGCGGCGGCGCAGCTCGTCGGCGAGCGACACCGGATCCGGCGCCGCCCCGCGCTCCTCGAGCGCGAGGATCGCCTGGTACACGCGGCGATGCGCCTCGCGGTAGAAGCATTCGGGGATCAGCTGCTCGCGCGCCACCGCGATGGCGGCGCGGTCGAGCATCATGGCGCTGAGCACGGCTTGCTCCGCCGTCTCGTCGTGCGGCGGGCGCCGGTCGTGGCGCGGACGCGCGGGCGCCGTCATGACGCGGCCTCCGCCGCCACGCGCGCGGGCGCCGATGCGGCCGCGGGGCCCGCGCCGGGCGGCACGGCCGCCGCGAGCACCTCGGCGAAGAACGCGACGACGGCGCCCCGGGTGCGCTCGCGGTACAGGTCCGCGTCGACGTGCGGCTTGAGGACCTGCCACTCGGCGAGGAACCCGGCACGATCGCGGACGTCGCCGCACGCCTCGAGCGAGTACAGCAGCCCCTCACGTGCGAGCGACGACTCGTGGTTCCAGCCCCGGTCGAAGCACAGCCGCTCCCACCACTCGGCCCGCCGGCGGATCACGTCCGGGGCGTACTCGCCCACGGCGGTTCTGACGTTCGGCGCCCCACTCGTCTCGCGCGCCGCCGAGCGCGCCTGGGCATGCGCCTGCTGCGCGTCCCACGCCTCCTCGATCGCCGCGCGGAAGTACCCCAGCGAGCGCGGGGGGCGCTTGAACTGCGTCCGCGCCACGACGTCCGCGATGACGTCAGCGCCGAAGGCGGCCGGGATGCCCGCCGCTCGCAGCGCCGTCGCCACCGCGTGCGACGTACCGTGCGTCGCGATGATCGGCGAGGGCTGCTCGCCGAAACGCACGGCGATCGCCTGGTTGGCGGCGATTGTCAGCGTCAGCGCATCGGCAGTCAGCTGCTCGTGCGTTGACGGTGGGGCAGCCGCAGCAGCCGCCATCACGCGCGCGCCCGCGCGCGGCTGTTGCTCCTGCTCCTGCTCCTTCTCCTTCTCCCTCTCCCTCTCCCTCTCCCCCTCCCCCTCCCTATCAGTCGACGAGGCTTCGTCGAATGCCTCGTCGACGTTTCGCCGATCGTTCGACGACGATTCGTCGAAGCTTCGTCGAATCTCCGTAAGTGACGGCATGGCTTGAGCTTCTGTCACGATCTCCGGGAGCGAGCGCGAGAGATTTGCGCGGTCGATCCGCTGATGTTTCCGCCAGTTCACGATCTCGACGATCTTCTGCCCCGAGGCCGTCGTCCCGCGCCGAATGAGGCCCTTCGACGACAGTTCGTCGAGGCTTCGTCGAGCCGTCTCCGACGTTTCGGGGAAGAGGAACGCGTCGATGATCTTGAGGTTGTCGAGCAGCCGTCCGGCGTCGTCGGCCATGGCGATGAGGCCCACGAAGACGAAGCGCGTGATCACAGGCAGCGGCGCCAGCTTCTCGTCCGAGAACATCTCCGGCTTGATCGAGCGAATGCGCGGCATCAGGCGACCGAACGCGAGAAAGGTTGGCACGGCAGGCTCGCGACATCGACGTCGAACTGCGCGGCCACAATCGCCGCCGCAACGGGAGGACACACGCTGTTGCCAACCATGCGCACCTGCGCCGTCTTGGTGAGGGGGCGCCCGTCGTGCATCGCATCGATGCGGTAGGAGTCCGGGAACCCCTGCGCCCGGTACAGCTCGCGCGGGGTGAGCATCCGCATCCCGATGTCGGCGATCGCGTAGTCCGCGCCGTGCACGGTCACAAGTCCGAGCCGGTCCCTGCTCGTCACCGTGCGGAGGGGGCTGAACAGGTCCTGCCCGTCCCGCTCACTCCCGTAGTACGCGACGAGGAACGCGCGCACCTGCTCGCGCCGGTCCCCGCCGTCGTGCGGCGTGAGCGTCGCGGTGACGAGCGCGTTGCTGTCGCGGGTCTTCACGGTCGGCACGGGATCGAACAGCGAGGCGGCCTGCACCTCGCCCGCGTGCCGCTCGCTCTGGTGCTTCGCGAGGAACGCCATGACGAGCGCGTGCTTCACCCCGCCCGCCACGGCCGTGCCTAACGGCGCACCGAGATCCAACGCGCGCGGCGCCTGCCCCGCCCGCTCCCCGTAGCCGGTCTGGATGAGCGTCGGCGCGACGAGTGCGAGCTCGCCGCGGTGCGCGCCCGTGACGGTCGGGAGGGGCTCCTCCAGACCATGCACGCGCCGGTCGCCGTGGTGCGTCAGCGGCACGATGAACGGCGTCCTGGTCTCGAGCACGTACCGCCGCATCCCGGCCGCGATCCGCCGGAGCGTCGACTCAGCGAGCGGGCGCGCGCGCTCGAAGATCGACGGCACCGGGATCGACCAGTCGATGCACTCGGCGGCCGTGCGCCACGGATGTGCGCACCCCTTCCCATGCGTCGGCGCGGGCCACACGATCGGCTGGCCGTCGCGCCGCGCGACGAGGAAGAGCCGCTTCCGCCGCGTCGGCGCGCCGTAGTCACAGGCCCGCAGCTCGCGCCACTCGACCGCGTAGCCGATGCGCCGCAACCGACCGACGAAGGCGCGAAAGGTCTGCCCCTTGCGCACGGGACAGGGTCGCCCGGTCTCGACCAGCACCGGCCCCCAGTCCCGGAACTCCTCGACGTTCTCCATCATGATCACGCGCGGCCTGACGGCCGCCGCCCACCGCACGGCGACCCACGCGAGGCCGCGCACCCGCTTGCTCACCGGCTTCCCGCCTTTGGCCTTGGAGAAATGCTTGCAGTCCGGCGAGAGCCACATGAGCCCCACCGGCTGGCCGCGTCTCGCCTCGGCCGGATCCACGCGCCACACGTCCTCCTGGTAGTGGCGCGTCGTCGGGTGGTTCAGCGCATGCAGGGCGATCGCTTCGGCGTCGTGGTTGATCGCGATGTCCGGCGATCGCCCCAGCGCCATTTCGATCCCGAGCGACGCACCGCCACCGCCCGCAAAGCTGTCCACGATGAGCTCACCCGTCATGCGCGATACCCCCCGTGCGTGGAGCGCAGGTAGCGCGCGTGCATCCAGCGGTCGACGCGCCTCGGCCCGACGGCGAAGGCGTAGACCAGCAGGTGCAACAGGAGGTCAGTCACACGGCACCTCGACGGTTCCGGTGAGTCGCACGGCCTGATGCGGCGCGCAGTGCGGGTTCGAGCGGTCGTAGAGTGCGGCCTCGGCGCGCGCTTGGCCCTCGTCCTTGAGCGCCCCGCCGACCAGTTCCGCGTGCCGCGTCACGACCTGCCAGCGCGTGACGCGGCACACCATCGTCATCGATCCCTGCGTCACGACCTCAGGCATGCTTCCAGGCCTCCCCGTCGTCGGACGCCGCTGTTGCATCCTCGAGGTGGATCTCGCGGACCGCCGTCGCGATGCTGGCGAGCTCGCAGCCCACGATCACGGCGCCGACGACGACACAGCCCCCGACCCAGAGCAGGCCGAGCCCGAGCACCCAGGTCATGGGGTCACGCATGGGGCGCGCCCTCCCGCACGTCGGGGCGCCGGAATGCGGCCTCGAGGCCACGCGCGCGCGCGCGGTCCTCCCGGCTGAGCTGACGCACCGAGAGCCCGAGCATGGCGAGCGCGCCGAGCAGCAGGCCCGCCGGGATCCACAGGACGCCGGCGCCGCTCATGACGCCCGTCCCTGGCGCGCGAGCGCCTTCCGGAGCTTCCGCCACTGGCGGCCGGTGTTCGGCACGCCGTGCGCGGCGCAGAGCTGCGCGCGATCGCGATGCGTGGTGTGCGTCGCCTGGAAGCGACGTCCGGAGCGGACGAAGCCGCGGGCCCACTGGTACCAGGTCTCGAGGCGACGCGCGTGTCGCGCCTGCCGGTGCTCACGGCGCTGCGCCGCGGCATCGCGTCCGCGCTGACGCCAGGTGCTGAGCTGGGCGCCATTCGGGGAGGTGGCGCCGCTCATCGGGCCGCCTTCGCGCGACGGCGCGTCACCTCCTGGATGATCCGACGACGCAGCCCCGCGGTGGTGGGGCGCGTGGTGGGCTCGCTGCGCCCGACCGCATCAGATCGCTCCGTGCTTCGGGCACTCTTCGGCCGGAAGACGTCGGGCCGCTTGTCGCGGGCAGCCCCCGTTCCCGCCTTCCTCATAATCCGTCGGTCCTGGGTTCGAGCCCCAGAGGGCCCATCGATGCCGTGCCCCATCGCGCCCCATCGCGCCCCATCGCGCCCCATCGCGCCCATCGCGCGCGCCGCGCCCGCCCCGCACGCCAGCCCGAACGGCGGCGCGAGCGCACGCGTGCGCTCGCGTGCGGGGGCGTGCGGCCGCGCGCCCCCGCACCACTACCGACGCCTCCCTCGACCCGTTATCGTTCCGGTCCCTCGCACGCCGCGGCGTGCGGGCGGTTCCGGTCGCGTAGCTCAGCTGGTTAGAGCGCTGGTCTCACATACCAGAGGTCCGGGGTTCGAGTCCCTGCGCGACCACTCGTTGCAGCACGCACGACGAAAGACGCCCCTCGCAACCGAGGGGCGTCTTTTCTTGCACGGCCGGTCCCGCGGCGCCCTCCGCCTACCGCCCGATGCGCGCCTCGCGCTCGGCCAGCTGGACGTCGGCGTCGACCATCATCGTCACCAGCTGCTCGAAGCTCACGCTCGGTGCCCACCCGAGCTTCTGGCGGGCCTTGGAGGCGTCGCCGTGCAGGTGATCCACCTCGGACGGCCGGAGGTACCTCTCGTCGAGGGTGACGTGACGCTCCCAGTCCAGGTGCACGTGGGCGAAGGCCGCCTGCACGAACTCGCGCACCGAGTGCGATTCCCCGGTCGCCACCACGTAGTCGTCGGGCCACGGCTGCTGGAGCATCCGCCACATGGCGTCGACGTAGTCGCCGGCGAACCCCCAGTCGCGTCGCGCGTCGAGGTTGCCTAACGCGAGGTGCTGCTGGGTCCCCACCGCGATGCGGGCCACCGCCAGCGAGATCTTGCGGGTCACGAACGACTCCCCGCGCCGCGGGGACTCGTGATTGAAGAGGATCCCGTTGCAGCAGAACATCCCGAACGCCTCGCGGTGGTTCACCGCGAACCAGTGGGCGGCGAGCTTGCTGACGGCGTACGGAGAGCGGGGGTGGAACGGCGTATTCTCGCCCTGCGGTGGCGCGGTGGCGCCGAACATCTCCGACGAGCCGGCCTGGTAGAACTTCACCGTGCGCCCGGTGCGGTCGATGTGCTCGCGGACGGCCTCCAGCAGCCGCAACGTCCCGGTCGCGACGATGTCGGCCGTGTACTCGGGCTGGTCGAACGAGACCCGCACGTGCGACTGCGCCGCCAGGTTGTACACCTCGTCCGGCGTGGTCGCCTCCACCACCCGCCGCAGCGACGAGCCGTCCGCCAGGTCGCCGTAGTGCAGCTGCAACCGCCCGGCCGTGTGCGACGGCCCCACCGCGAGGTGGTCGATCCGCCCGCGATTGAACGTCGACGCACGGCGCACCAGGCCGTGCACCTCGTATCCCTTTCCGAGCAGGAGCTCCGCGAGGTAGGAGCCGTCCTGCCCGGTGATTCCCGTGATGAGTGCTCGTGGCATGGAGGAAAGGTAACGGCCCCCGCGCCCCCGCTCAGGCGGGGGCCCGGGCTCCGGTCACGGTGTCCACCACCGATGCCCCCGCCCGCAGGACGCGGGCGAGCGCCGCCGCGTCGAGCCGCACGCGCACGAACGTCCCCTCCTCGGTATGGCGCTGCGAGACGACCTCCCCGCTGCGGTGCAGCTCGGCCAGGAGCTTGCCGTCGCCGTGCCCCAGCTGCAGCTCGACCACCGGCTTGAAGCGCCGGACGTCGCGCAGCAATTCCTCGCGCAGCGGATCGAGCCCCCCCGGGGCGATCGACGATACCATCACCGCGTTCGGGAAGAGGTTGGCGACGCGCGCCCCGAGCCCCTCGGCCTCCGCGGGCGACAGGCGGTCGCGCTTGTTGAAGACGTACAGCATCGGCTTGTCGCGCGCCCCCAGCTCGGCGATGACCTCGTCCACGACCTCCCGTTGTTCCTCCCACGCGGCGTGCGACGCGTCGATCACGTGCAGGAGGAGGTCGGCCTCGTTCAGCTCCTCCAGGGTCGCGCGGAACGACGCCACGAGATGGTGGGGGAGCTTTCGGATGAAGCCGACCGTGTCGGTCAGCACGACCCGCTGCCCATCGCCCACGTCGACCTCCCGCGAGAGCGGGTCGAGGGTGGCGAAGAGGCGGTCCTCCACGAAGACGTCCTCGCTCCCCGACATGGCGCGCAGGATCGACGACTTCCCGGCGTTGGTGTAGCCCACGAGCGCGGCCCGGAACTCCCCGCGCCGGCCGTGTCGTTGCACCTCGCGGGTGCGCTGCACCTCGGCGAGCCGCTCCTTGAGCACCCGGATGCGGTGCCCGATCAGGCGCCGGTCCGTCTCCAGCTGCGTCTCGCCGGGACCTCGCATCCCGATCCCGCCCCGGAACTTCTCGAGGTGCGTCCACATCCGCGTCAGGCGCGGGAGCATGTAGTTCAGCTGGGCCAGCTCCACCTGCATCTTCGCCTCGCGCGTGCGGGCCCGCGTGGCGAAGATGTCGAGGATCAGCTCGGCGCGGTCCATCACGCGCTTCCCGACGAGGTCCTCGATGTTCTTCCCCTGCGAGGGCGACAGCTCGTCGTCGAAGATGATGAGCGACGCGTCCAGCACGTCCACGAGCGCCCGGAGCTCCTCGATCTTCCCCTTGCCGAGGTACGTCCCGGAGTGCGGGCGGTCGAGCTGCTGCGTCAGGCGACCGACGACCTGCGCACCCGCGGTGTCGGCCAGCCGTTCGAGCTCCTCGAGCTGCTCATCGACGAGGTGGCGCGAGGTGCTCCCCTTGCGCGGGGCACCGATCAGGATCGCCCGTTCGACGGGCGCGGTCAGGGAGATGAGTTCGCGAGCGATGGGTCGTGGGGCGGAAGGTGGTCGACAGGATGGCGCCGGCCGTACCGATCGGTACGGCGCGCCAACAGGGGAAGCTCGGGGGGAGGCGTGGTGGCGCACAAGGGGACGCCCTGGCGCCCCCCATGAACCCGCCGCGCATGCGCGAGCGCGCGGGCCCCGGTCGCCGCGCCGCCCGCTAGTCGCGGACGCCGCCCTGCAGCGTGGAGAAGCGCCCCTTCTGGTCGTACGGGCGGGTGAAGCTCCCGATCGGGGTGCTGACGGTGAAGTCGCCGATCACGCGATACTCGACCGTCCCCGTCTGCAGCAGCGCGCGCCCCGCCGCCCCCACCCCTGCATAGGTGAAGCTCAACGGGAGGCGCACTTCCGAGTTGGATTTCTCGTCGACCGCGAACTTGGTCGTGTATTCCCCCGTGCCGAACTCCGTGGAATCGACGAGCACCCGGTACGTCAGCTTGGTCCCTTCCAGCCGGAACCGGTTGGGATTGTGGACGCCGAGGACGATCTCGATCGCCCCGCCGGTGACCCCGAGTCCCGTGATGCGCGCGTCCTTGAACGTGACCTCGGGATCCTTGAAGCTCCCCAGTCCCAGCGAGGCGCACGCGCTCGTCGCGACCAGCGCCGCCCCCGCGATCGTCACTACTGCCCACCTGGTTCTCATGTCATTCCTCCAGCGGGGTCGCACCGGCATCGCCCGCGCCCCGCATCCGGCTCTTGAGGTCTGCCCACCACTGCATGCGCTTGGAAATGTCCTTCTCGAACCCGAACGGGCCGGGTTCGTACAGCACCGCGTCCCGCAGCGTCTCCGGCAGGTACTCCTGCGGCGCATACGCGTCCGGTACGGCGTGCGCGTACTGGTACCCCTTCCCATATCCCAGTTCCTTCATCAGCCGCGTCGGCGCATTGCGGATGTGGAGCGGAACCGGCTCGGCGGGATGGGTGCGTGCCAGCTCCAGCGCCGCTCCCCACGCCTCGTAGACGCGGTTCGACTTCGGCGCCGTCGCCAGGTACACCGCCGCCTCGGCCAGGGCCAGCTCGCCCTCCGGTGACCCCAGCAGGTGATACGTGTCCCGTGCCGCCAGGGCGATGGCGAGCGCCTGGGGATCGGCGAGCCCCACGTCCTCGGCGGCGAAGCGGATGGTGCGGCGCGCGATGTACATCGGGTCCTCGCCGCCCGTGATCATGCGCGCCAGCCAGTACAGCGCCCCTTGCGGGTCGCTCCCCCGCAGCGACTTGTGGTACGCCGAGATGAGGTTGTAGTGCTCCTCGCCCGACTTGTCGTAGCGCGCCACCCGCAGCTGCATCGCCTCGCGCAGGGCGTCGATGGTGAGGGCGCCGCCGCTCCCCACGTGGGCGGCCGCCGCCTCGAGGACGTTCAGCGCCCGGCGCGCATCCCCGTCGGCCTCGCGTGCCAGCCACGCCAGCGCCCCCCCCTCCGCCTGGATCCCGTTCGCGCCGAGCCCGCGCTCGGGGTCGGACAGCGCCCGCGCCAGCAGTCCTTCCATCGCCTCGGTGCCTAACGGGTTCAGCACCACGACGCGCGCGCGCGACAGGAGCGCCCCGTTCAGCTCGAACGAGGGATTCTCGGTCGTCGCCCCCACGAGCGTCACCACGCCGCGCTCCACGGCCGCGAGGAAGGCGTCCTGCTGGGCGCGATTGAATCGGTGGATCTCGTCGACGAACAGCACCGTCCCGCGCCCCATCGCCAGCCGTTCCTCCGCCTCGGCGATGATCTCGCGCACGCGGGGAACACCCTCGGTCACGGCCGAGAACGGGACGAACTCGCGGTCGGTGTAGCGGGCGATGAGGAACCCCAGCGTCGTCTTCCCGGTCCCCGGTGGTCCCCAGAAGATCATCGACGTCACCGTCCCCCGCTCGATCGCCTCGCGCAGCGGCTTGCCCGGGGCGAGCAGGTGCTCCTGGCCGAGGTACTCGTCGAGCGTCCGCGGGCGCATGCGCGCCGCCAGCGGCTGTGACGAGGGCGGCGGGGTGAAGAGCGACCCCTCGCCGCGCGCGGGACGGCGCCCCTTCACCCGCGCTCCCCCTGCCGCTCGGCGAGCGCCAGCCGCCCCGCGGCCTCGCGCAAGGCGGCCGTCACCTGCGGCGCGGGGGCGAACTCGCCCCGCGACAGGCGCCAGCTGCGCGTGCGCAGTCCCCGCCGCCGCCGCAATCCCTTCCCCTGGAGGAGGTACAGCCAGCGGTCGCTGCGCGCGAAGACGAAGATGTCCAGGTTCGGGGTGATCGTGAGCTGGTCGTCGGCGCCGAGGACGGTGACCTCGACCCCGGCCAGGGTCGAGAACGGCACCTTGAGGCGGGCGATGGCGTCTCGCACGTCGACCAGCGCCAGGTCGTCGCCGTGCCAGCGTGACCCGCTGCGCAGGTCGTCGATCTCGACCGCCACGGCGGGCGGGAGGTGCTCGGCCAGCGCGAGGAAGAGCTCGACGACGCGGTCGGCGTTGGCCATGACGTGCGCCTCGCAGATTCCGTCACGGTCGCCGAAGGTGAAGCCGTCGCCGGAGCCGCGGAAGTGGCGCCAGATGCTCGCCTCGGGGTGTGGACCGCGGATGAACACCATCCTAACCCTCCCCTGCCTGCATTGCCCAGTCGCGCGCCAGTTGCAGCAGCAGCGCGCGCTCGTTGCGCGACGGGTCCTCGACCACCACGTCGCGCAAGCGGCGCAGGGTGGCGCCTAACGCGGGGCCGCGCCCCACGCCGGCCTCGCGCATCAGGTCCTCCCCGTCCACGGCCAGGTCGGTCACCTCCACGGGGTCACGATACGCGGCGCGCAGCGCGCGGCGATAGACGGCGCGCGCACGCCCGGGAATCGTCGCGCGGAAGGCCGCCCCCGCCGCCGCGTCGGCGGGCCCCCCGCTGGCCTCCTCCCCCCCTTCGGGGCCCCTCCCCATCGACGCCTCGGCCGCCAGCGACGCCAGGGCAACGCGCAACGTGTCGGCCACCCGGGTCCGTCCGCACTCCGCCGCCCAGCGTCGCAGTTCGGCATCCCCAACCGTTCCCTGGGCTTCCAGCGCCCCCCGCACGTGAGGACGCAGCGACGTGGCGTGTGCGGCGAGTGCCGCGATCCAGTCGATGTCACGGTTCGAGAAGCGCAGGTCACGCAGCGTCCGCACCACGCCCCCGTGCTCCCCCCCCACGAACAGCGTTGCCAGCCGCACCAGCGTCCGGCGCCGGGCACGTCCGGCACTTCCGCTGGCATCCGGTAGCGCCACGAAATCGGCCGCATGCAGCACCCAGAGCGGCTGCGCGTCGAGCAGCGGGACCAGCATGCGCAGGGCGCCTGCGCTTCGCCAGAGCGTGAGCGCCCGGCTCGGCTGCGCCACCTGCTCCATCGTCTTCTCCAGCTCCTGCTTGACGCGCTCGCGCGACAGGCGCGGCAGGTGCGGCGCGCTCTCCACGATCGCCGCCCACGTCGCCGGCTCGATGCGGAAACCGAAGCGCCCGGCGAACCGCAGCGCTCGCAGGGCGCGCAGGCGATCCTCCGTCATGCGCTCGCGCGCGGTGCCGACGGCGCGCACGACGCCGTGCGCCAGGTCGTCCCGCCCGTTGAACGGGTCGTGCAGCGTGCCGCGCCCCGGCGAGTAGGCGATGGCGTTGATCGTGAAATCGCGCCGGGCGAGGTCCTCGTCGAGCGAGGCCCCGAACTCCACCACCGCGTGCCGCCCGTCGGTCTGCACGTCGCGCCGGAACGTGGTCACCTCGTGCAGCCGGCCGTGGCGGTCGAGCACCCCGATCGTCCCGAACTGCTCGCCTACCGGGATGGTACGTCGGAAGGCCCGCTTGACCTGGGGGGGGGTGGCGGCGGTGGCGAGGTCCCAGTCCAGGTGCGGGAGCCCGAGCAGCGCGTCGCGGACCGCCCCGCCCACGCACCACGTCTCGTGCCCCGCCTCCTCGAGGGTGCGCGCGATGTCGCGCACCTCGGGGGGCGGATCCAGGACGGGGTTGGGCAGCGGACGCCGGCCGGCCATCGTCACCCCCGGCCCCGTCAGGCGTCGAAGACGGCGCGCATCGCGTCGCCCGACAGTCCGGCACCCAGCGCCAGCATCAGGTCGATGCGCGCCTGTTGCGGCCGACGGGAACCGGTGAAGATCGCCCCCCGGTTGGCCAGCTGACGCCCCCCGCCCTCGTAGCCGTAGGTCGTCCCGACGCGCCCGCGCGGCGCGCGCGAGGCGACGACGACGGGGACGCCGGCGTCCAGGCAGCGCCCGATCCCCTCGGCCATCGCTGGCGGGACGTTCCCCCGCCCCAGCGCCGCCACCACCACCCCACACGCCGAGGTGCGCGAGACGTCGAGGAAGCGGGCATCGGCCCCGGCATACGCGGTCACGATGTCCACCGGCGTCGCCGGCGACTCCGGCGAGAGGATGGGGGCGAACGGCGGGAGCGAGCGGCGAAAGACGACCTCGCCATCGTCCACCACCCCGATCGGCCCGAGCCCGGGACTCTCGAAGGCGTCGAGCAGGTGCGTATGCGCCTTCGTCACGTCGAGCGCCGAAAAGACGCGCCCGTTGAACATCACCAGGGCGCCTTGCCCGCGCGCGTCGTCGGACGCCGCCACCCGCACCGAGTCGGACAGGTTGGCCGGCCCGTCCCAGGACAGCTCGCTGGCGTTCCGCATCGCCCCCGTGAAGACGATCGGCTTCTCGGTGGCGATGGAGCGCGTCGCGAGGTAGGCCGATTCCTCGATGGTATCGGTGCCGTGCGGCACGACGACGCCGTCGATCGCCGGATCGTTGACGAGCGCCAGCAGGCGGTTGCGCAGCGCCCACTGCCGCTCGACGGTCATGTGCGGCCCCGGGAAGCGCCCCCACTCCTCCACGCGCAGCGCGGCGACGTGCTCGATGCCCCGGGCGGCGGCCACGATCTCGTCCGCGCCTAACGCGGGCACGGCGCCGCCGATCCCGGCGTCGAACCGCATCGAGATCGTCCCCCCCGTGAACACCAGCGCGACTACCCGCACAGCACGCTCCCGCCGTTGACGTTGAACACCTCGCCGGTCACGTGCCTCGCCCCGGCGGTGCACAGGAAGACGATCGGCGCCGCGATGTCGGCCGGCGTGGCGATCCGCCCGACGGGGATCGTTTCGGCGATCCGCTCGCGCCCCCCGCCGGCGAAGGCGCCGTCGCACATCTCGGTCTCCACCCACCCCGGGGCCACGCTGTTCACCGTGATCCCCCGGCGCGCCACCTCGATCGCCACCGACTTGGTGAAGGAGATCATCGCCCCCTTCGATGCCGCGTAGTCCGCATGCATCGACTCGCCCCGCTGCCCCGCCGTGCTGCTGACGAGCACGACGCGCCCCCCGTCCCCCATCAGGCGCAACGCGCCGCGCGTGCTGTAGAACATCCCATCCACGTTCTCGGCCATCGTCGTGCGCCAGCGATCATCGGGCATGTCGGCGACCGCGAGGTCCTGCTCCGGCCAGATCCCGGCGTTGGCGACGAGGATGTCGAGCCCGCCCCATTCCGCCTGGATCCGCGCGAACATCGCCGCCACGGCTACGCGATCCGACAGCTCGGCGGCGACGGTCAGGGCCCGACGCCCCATCGCGCGGACCTCGGCGGCCATCGCCTCGGCGTCCGCCGACCGCGATCGATAGTGCACCACCACGTCGGCGCCGCACTGCGCCAGGAGCCGCGAGGTGGCACCACCGATCCCGCGCGATCCGCCGGTGACCAGGGCCCGCTTGCCATTCAGGGAAAAGATCATGGAAGTCGACAGGGCGAGAAGTCGTAGTCAGCCGTCGAGGGCGTCCTCGACGACCTCGCAGATGAGGTGCTGCACGCAGAGGTGCAATTCCTGCGCGCGGTCGGTGCGATCGGTCGGGATGACCAGGGCGAGGTCGGAGAGGGCGCGCAGCGCGCCGCCATCGCGCGCCGAGAGCGACAGCACGCGAACCCCCCGGGCCCGCGCGGCCTCGGCTGCCCGGATGACGTTGGGTGAGTTGCCGCTGGTGGAGTGGATCACGAGCAGGTCGGCGGGGCGCGCCAGCGCCTCCACCTGTCGCGCGAAGATCTCGTCGAAGCCGAGGTCGTTCCCGGCGGCGGTGAGGAGCGACGTATCGGTGGTGAGGGCGATCGCGGGGAGCGCGCGCCGGTTGCGCATGTAGCGCACCACGTATTCCGTCGCCATGTGCTGCGCATCGGCCGCCGAGCCGCCGTTGCCGCAGAACAGGAGCGTCCCGCCGCGCTCGAGCGTGCTCCGCACGAGCACCGCCGCGCGCGCGATGTCCGGGGCAAGGACCTCCGCCGTCCGCGCCGCCAGCGCGGCGAGGTCGCGCAGGCGTGCCCCCGCCCGATCACCCGCCAGCTTCTCGAAACCCTCCATCCGTGGCTCCTGGGTATCCGCGATGACCTAACGACTTCCCACCAGCGCCCGCAGCCGTTGCCAGAGCGACCGCCCCGGCCGCAGCGGCGGGACGCGCTCGAGCTCGAGATCGGCCAGGACGCGCCGGGGATTCTCCTCGGTGAGGAGGCGCCCCTGCCGCTCCCCTCCCATCTCGTTGAGCCAGAGCCGCACCGTGGCCAGCGACCGGCGGTCACCGTGGTTGTCGCTGGCGAGGATGTCGTAGACCCCCTCCTCGAGCATCTCCCGGGCGAGCCTCCCCATGTCGCCGGTCGCCAGCAGCATCGGCGCATCGCCCTGGATCACGGCCCCGACATCACGCCAGACATGCATCGTGTCGACCGAGACCCCGCGGTACCGCTCCGGGTGCGCGACCACCGGGATCCGCCCGCTGGACCGAATGCGCAACAGCTCGTCGGTCGCGCCGGCCGGGAGCCCCGCGCGGGGGAACTCCACCAGCACCGCGTGCGAGTCGCCCAGGGTCAGCCCCGGCAACCGCAAGTCGCACCCCGGCCGGTCCAGCATGATCTCGAACCCGGACACCAGGGACACCCCGGCCGGGGCCACCGCCTGCAGCTGGCGGCGCAGCGCGGCGTGCGCCTCGACCGGTGCCTCGTGCGCCGCCGACGCCTTCAGGTGCGGCGTGCAGGCCACCCCCCGCACCCCCTCGCCCACCATCCGCTCCAGGACGCGCACCGAGACCTCCAGCGTGCGCGCCCCGTCGTCCACCGCGGGGAGCAGGTGTGAATGGAGGTCGATCACGCGCGCTCCAGCGCCCGCGACAGCGCCGCCATCGCCCAGGTGCAACGCGCATCCAGCTCCCCGGGCTCCTCGCCCTGCGCCTCGAAGGCGTAGGTGGCGAGCGCGTCGATGGCGAGCAGCTCGAGCGCGACCTCGCGCCCCTCCTCGCCCCGCGCCAGCAGGCGCCGCAGCGCGCCCCCCGCCAGCTCCACCATCGCCACCGGCAACGCGACGCCGGCCGGCGCCTCCCGCGCCAGCGCCTCCAACCGCGCCGCCAGTGCCGCCGGGGGCGCGGGTTCGCGCTGGGCGATCCACGCGGCGACGGTCACCGGGCCAGCAGGGTGCGAACCGTCGGTTCCAGCGCCGCCAGCGCCTCGGGAAGGCGCGCGGCATCCGGGATGCCGGCCTGCGCCATGTGGGGCTTTCCGCCTCCCCGGCCGCCCGCCACCCGGGCGAGCTCCTTGATCACCGCATCCGCGCGCACCCCGCGGTCGCGGGCGTCGTCGGTCGCCACCACCAGCAGCGTGTGCTTGCCGTCGTCGAGCGTCGCGCCTAACGCCGCCACGCCCGACCCCAGCTGCTCGCGCAGCGCGTCGCCCAGCGCCTGGAGCGCCTTCACGTCCGGCACCCGGAGCGCGGCGCCGACCAGGCGCAACCCGTCGACCGTCGCCGCACCGGAGAGCAGCTGCTTCACCTGGTCGCCCCCTCCCTTCATCGCCTCCTCCAGCCGCTTCTCCAGCGCCTTGCGTTCCTCCAGCAGCGCCTGCACCCGCTTGACGGCGCTGTCGGGCGTGGCCCGGAGCAGCTCGCCCACGCGCGCCAGGGTGTGCTCCCGCTCGCGCAGCACCTCGAACGCCCGCGGTCCGGTCACCGCCTCGATCCGTCGCACGCCGGCGGCGACCCCGGTCTCACCCACGATCTTGAAGATCGCGATCTCCCCCGTGTTGCGGACGTGCGTCCCGCCGCACAGCTCGACCGACAGCCCCGGGATCTTCACCACGCGCACGACGTCGCCGTACTTCTCGCCGAACAGGGCCATCGCCCCCTCGGCCACCGCCTCCTTGTACGGACGCTGCTCGGTCCGCACCGGCACCGCCGCCCAGATCCCGCGGTTCACGGCGAGCTCGATCGCGTCCAGCGCCTCCGGCTTGATGGGACCGTGGTGCGTGAAATCGAAGCGCAGGCGATCGGGGGCCACCAGCGACCCCGCCTGGTGCACGTGGTCACCCAGTGCCTGGCGCAGGGCGGCGTGCAGCAGGTGCGTCGCGGTATGGTTGCGTTCCGTGTCGTGCCGGCGATCGGTCGGGACCCGCGCCGTCGCCGTGCCGAAGGCGATCGTCCCGCTCAGCTCCCCGATGGCGGCGATGCGACCGTCGATCTTCTTCACGTCGTCCACGTCCACGCGCCACCCCTCGCCCACGATCTCGCCGCGATCCGAGACCTGTCCCCCCGATTCCGCATAGAACGGGGTCTCGCGCAGCATCACCGCCACCCGGTCTCCGTCCAGGTAGCGGACGGCGGTGACCTGGCTCTCGATCTCGACCGCATCGTAGCCGACGAACGCCGTCTCGCCGAAGGCGTCGGCGGGGAGCTCCCAACGCGAGACGTCGGAGAGCTCGTCGGCCACCACGCCCAGCTTCCTCGCCTTGCGCTCCTCCTGCGACTGCGTGCGCTGGGCCCGAAGGGCCGCCTCGAAACCGGCGATGTCCACCGCGTAGCCGCGCTCGCGCGCCATCAGCTCGGTCAGGTCGATCGGGAAGCCGAAGGTGTCGTACAGGCGGAAGGCATCCTCCCCGCTGATGGTGCCCCGGAGGTGGGTCGAGCCCTGCGTGGACCCGATGGCCGGTGCCAGCTGGTCGAAGCGGCTCATCCCCCCCTCGATGGTCGCGAGGAAGCGCTCCTCCTCGGCCCGGGTGGTCTCGAGGATGTGCGCGGAGCGCTGGCGAAGCTCCGCGTAGGTGTCGCCCATCGCGTCGATCACCGCCTGCACGACATGCACCAGCGTCGGCTCGCGGCGCCCCAGGAGGTACGCATGGCGCACCGCGCGCCGCAGGATGCGCCGCAGCACGTACCCGCGTCCCTCGTTGGAGGGAAAGACGCCGTCGGCGAGGAGGAAGGCGACCGCCCGCGCATGGTCGGCCAGGACCCGGAACGAGGCCGAGTGCCCCCCCAGGATGCGCGTGCCGTCAGGCGCAACGTCCGCGTACGGGCGATGCACGGTGCGCTCGATCGCCGCCAGCATCGGCGCGAAGACGTCGGTGTGGAAGTTGTTCGTCACGCCCTGCATCACCGCGGCGATGCGCTCGAGCCCCGCCCCCGTGTCGACCGATGGCTTGGGGAGCGGGACGAGCGTCCCGTCCAGTTGCCGGTCGAACTGCATGAAGACCAGGTTCCAGATCTCGAGGAAGCGCCCGGCCTCGGCTCCTTCGACGAACGCCTCGGTGGAGAACTCGGTACGCACCAGGTCCGTCCATTCCCCCGACGCCCCATCGGGGAAGGCCCAGTCGCTCGTCAGGTGCGCGAGGTCGACGTACAGCTCCGAGCACGGCCCGCACGGCCCGGTGTCGGCCATCTGCCAGAAGTTGTCCTTCTCCCCCAGGCCGTAGATGCGCGAGTCCGGGAGCCCGGCGATCTCGCGCCACAGCGCGCGCGCCTCGTCGTCCTCGCGAAAGACCGAGACCCTCACGTGGCGCGGATCGATCCCGAGCTTCCCCTCCTCGCGCGGACCGGTCACGAACGCCCACGCGAAGCGGATCGCGTCGCGCTTGAAGTAGTCGCCGAAGGAGAAGTTGCCGAGCATCTCGAAGAAGGTGTGATGCCGGGCCGTGTGCCCCACCTGCTCGAGGTCGTTGTGCTTGCCGCCGGCGCGCACGCACTTCTGCGACGTCGCCGCCCGCCGCCCGGCGGCCGGCTCCTCCAGCCCCAGGAACACCTTCTTGAACTGCACCATCCCGGCGTTGGTGAAGAGCAACGTCGGATCGTCCGCCGGAACGAGGGACGAACTGGGCAACACGGCGTGCGCGTTGCGCTGGAAGTACGACAGGAATCGGGAGCGGATGTCGGAGGCGCGCATGAGGCGCAATATAGCCGCCCCGGTGGCACCACGAGGAGCCGACGCGCCGTCGTCCCGGTCGTCGCCTAGAGCTGCGACAGCAACGTGCCCACGCGCTCCACCCCACCCTCGATGCGATAGCGCCACCGCCCCGCGCGGTCCAGGAGCATCACCGGCGCGGCGTGGCCCACCTCCCCCGTCCGCGCGTCGCGCGCACGTCCGACTCCCCACGCGTCCAGGAGTCGCTCGACGTCCTCCACCCGGCCGCTGAGCACGACGTCGTCGCCGGCCAGCCCCCATCCCTCGGCGATCGCCGGCAGTCGCGACGGGACGTCGCGCCAGGGGTCGAGGGTGACGATGACGAGCGGGGCGACGCGCTCCCCGCCCGCGCCGCGAGCCTTCCGGATCGACTCCACCAGCGTGGGACAGACCGTCTGGCAATGGGCGTACGCGAAGGTCACGATCACCGGTCGCCCCCGTAGCCGCTCCAGCGTGAAGGGCGCCCCGCGCTGGTCCACCAGCGACAGCGGCGGCGCGGGACGGTCGAGTCGCACCTCGAATGCCCCCGCTCCTCCCCCCTCGCCGGCGGCTCGCGCGATCGCTCCCGGCGACACCCCCCGCGCCTCGGCGACGCGTCCCGCCGCCCCGGCGCTACCGGCGACCAGGACGAGGGCCGTGGCGACGAGCACCGCGCGCCCCCACCGGCGCGCGCGCAGCGCGGCGAGGTCGCGCGCGAGCGCATCTCCCCACACCGAGACGAGGACCGCCAGCATCCCCAGCGGTTCGCCGATGAGGAGGACCCACCCCCCGGCATTGGGGAGCGCATCTCCCATGGCGCCGAAACAGGCCAGGCGCGTGCGCAGCAGCCACTCGGGCGCCTCGCTCCCGCCGGGCCACAGCGCGAGCGCCCACCACCCGACGGTGATGGCGAGGATCCCCCCGAGGGTGGCAGCCGCAACGCCGCCCCGCGCTCGCACGGTGCGCATGCCCCTACCCCACCTTCCAGAGGACGCTGAGCAGCTTCCAGTTGGTGAAGTAGTAGACCATGAACGACAGCAGGAAGACGCTCACCAGGACGATCGTCCCGGGCGTCGCCCCGGCAAAGCCCCGCTCGGGCGCGTGCAGCGCCTCGTTGATCTCGTCCACGTTAGGCTTGTGCACCGGCGGCGACGTGAGTCCCGGCGGAATCCCGGCCACCGCCGTCCCGGGGACGATCGTCTCGATCCGCTCCCCGAAGAACACCGACTGCACGGCAATGGCGATGAAGGCGAAGGCCCCGGTCACCGCCAGGATCCCCCCGATCCCCATCACCGCCAGCACCAGGTCCACGGCGGGGTTGAACTGGACGTCGAACGCCGCCTGCGAGAACGAGATGTCCCAGTGCCGGCGCGGCACGCCGAAGCTCCCGGCGAAGGTCATCCCCATCGAGAGGAGGAGCATCCCGAAGGAGAAGAGGTACGGCTGGGCCTTGGCCAGCCCCCAGAACGCGACCTTGCGCCGGAAGATCAGCGGGATGAGGTAGTACGTCGCCCCCATGAAGGCCATCGCCGTCCCGCTCACCACGGTGGCGTGGAAGTGCCCCGGGACGCGCAGCGTGTTGTGCACGATGATGTTGATCTGCTCCGTCCCGATCGTGACGCCGGTGATCCCGCCCACGAATCCGAAGACGACCACGGAGAGGACCATGGCGGAGAAGCCGGGATCGCCCCAGGGGGCGCGACGCAGCCAGCCGAAGAGGCCGTCCGTGTAGCCGCGCAGGCGCATCCCGAGTTCCATTCCGGCCGGGACGGTGAAGCCGTGGATCATGGAGGCGAGCACCGCCATGTACATGAAGTACGAGGTGTTGACGATCTTCCACGCCGGCCCGAAGCCGGGATCGACGAGGAGGTGGTGCGCCGAGGCCATCGAGATGAAGAGGATGTACAGCACGAACGCCGACCGGCTCACCTTCTCGTTGAGCACCACGCCGCCGACCGTGAGGGCCGCCAGCATGTACCAGATCGCCACCATCGCCGCGACGTTGATCTGCTGCGACGAGTGGCCGAGTCCCCACCAGATCATCCGGTACACCTGCGGGTCGACACGGTCGATGACGCCGATCGACCAGAGAAAGGTCGGGATGTAGATGATGGCGCCGTGCAGGAGCGTGATGACGGCGATGATCGCCGCCGTCATCGCGCCGTAGACCACGAGCGGGAGCGATCCCTCGTAGGTGCGCTCCCGCTTCGCGACCACCAGCGTGGCGAAGAAGAGCCCCGTCACCAGGAGCGCGCCCACCGCGAAGACGATGATCCCGAGGTAGAACAGGGGGTTGGCCTTGAGCGGCGGATACGACGTGAAGAGGACGTCGGCCTTGCCGCTCCACTGCATCCACTCCACCACGAGCGCCCCGCCGAGCATGAGGGCGAAGCCCGTCCAGCCCAGGCGCGGCGCCGCGGGGCGGCTGTTGAGCAGCACGGTGCCGGCGAACCAGAGCACCGCCATCTCGAAGAAGATGATGAAGAAGATGAGCATGTTCATGCCGTGCACGCCGAGGATGCGGTAGTACCACTCGGCGGGGAGGAGGTGCACGGCCTGCCAGCGCGTGAGCACCAGCAGGAGGGCGGCCGTCGCCCCGACCAGGAGCGCGACGACGGCGACGACGGCGTTCGCCTTGATCAGCGATTCGGCCGCGCGGCTGATGCGACGCCCGGTGACGTCGCACGTGCGGAAGCCGGCAGCCAGGGTGGCGGTGCTCACGGGGTCCCTCCTGCGCGCAGCGCGGCGTTGGCGTTGTCGGCCACCGGGTTCCCCTTGTCGTCCACCACGATCACCCGCCCCACCATGGAGTGGTGCCCGATGCCGCAGAATTCGTTGCAGATGATGCGGAAATCGCCGGCCGCCGACGGGGTCACCTCGAGGCCGTAGTCGTAGCCGGGTACCACCTGGAAGTTGACGTTCAGCGGGTAGAGGCTGAAGCCGTGGTTCACGTCCAGCGCCGACAGGTGCAACCGGTACTTCACGCCCTGCTGGAGCTTGAGGATGGGGAACCACTGGTAGGTGAGCGCCGTCATGTAGACCTCGGCGCCGGGCGGCGGTTGCACGATCGGGATGCCGCGATCCTCCCCCACCTTGTACTGGTTCGCGAACTCCACCGTGCGCATGTAGTACGCCTTGGGGTCGGTGCGCCGCCGGATGCCGGAGGGGTTCTGCCCTCCCTTCCAGTGCCAGAGCGGCATCATCGCGAACAGGACCATGCACCACGCGAAGGCGATGGCCACCCAGACCTTCTCGGCCTTGTGGGCCGGCTTCCACCAGATGCCCGGGACCGGGTCGAGTCCCGTATGGACTTTCGTCAGCATGGGATCCTCACGGGAGCGTGGCCGCGGGCATGGAGAGGATCTCCCACATCCCCCAGCCCGTGTAGACGACGAACATCACGACGATGCCGAGCCCTAACAGGAGAAAGACGTTGTCGAACAGGCGCTGCATGAGCGGCGGGGGAGCGTCTGGCGCCTCGGGCGGATGCGGGTCTGGCATGGACAGGCGGGGCGAAGGGTGGGACGGCGACCTACGGGGATTTGGGGCGCGTACGCGATGCGCCGCGCGCACGCTTCGCGCCGGTGTCCTGGCGACCGGCGCCCGGGCGCAGGCGGGCGCGCCCCCGGTCCGCAGCCGGCGCCATGGCCGGGCGCACGGCGATCTCGCCCAGCAGGTCGGCCACGGTGGTGGTGCGGAAGAACTCCAGCAGGGCCAGCGAGACGGCCTCCCAACGCGGATGCACGGAACACGGGTTGTTCCAGTTGCACGTGGTGCGTCCCAGCAGGCACCGGCGCGTCCCGACGTCGTCGAACGGGGCGGTGACGCGCGCCAGCGTGAGCGCCTGCGGGTCCTCGGCGAGCTGAAAGCCGCCGCGTGGCCCGCGCCCCGAGCGCAGCACGCCGGCGCGGGCGAGGGCGTGCAGCGTCTTCGACAGGTAGTTGCGCGGCACCTCCAGCGCCTCGGCGATCGCATCGACGCGTAACGGCTCTTCCCGGCCGTGCAGCGCCAGGTGGACGACGGCGCGGATGGCGTACTGGGCGGTGCCGGAAATCCACATCGGGGAGTGACCCTGGGAGAGCGCGGTGGGGCGAAGACTCGGAAATTGCGTTTATCATGTGGATATGACAAATTGGGCGCAAGAGGCAATCGCCGGCGTCGCTCCCCTCCCCCGCACCACCATGCGCTCCCTCCAACGCCCCGCACAGCGGCTCCTGCGCCCGCTCGACGCGCTCGCCACGCGGCTGTACGGATGGCGCGCCAATCCCTTGCACCAGAGCGGCACCATCGCCGCCGCCCTCCTGGCCGCCCTCATCCTGTCCGGGCTCTACCTCCTTCTCTTCTACCGCGTCTCGGCACCGTGGGCCTCCGTGGCGCGCATCCATCAGGACCCATGGATCGGTCGGTGGATGCGCGCCCTGCACCGCTTCGCCTCGGATGCGATGGTCGTCGCGGTCCTCGTGCATGCGTGGCGCATGTTCGCCCAGGAACGATCGTGGGGGCCGCGCGCCCTCGCCTGGACCTCCGGCGTCGTCCTGCTCGCGATCGTCTTCGCCAGTGGCTGGACCGGCTACGTCATGGTGTGGGACACCTTCGGGGCCAAACTCGCCACTGCAGGCGCCCGGCTCTTCGACGTCCTCCCGGTCCTCTCCGAGCCCAGCCGCCGCATCTTCGCCGGCGACCGCCCCATCCCCCCGGCGTTCTTCTTCCTCAACCTCTTCCTGCACGTCGCCCTTCCGCTCGGCGTCGCGGCCGGGCTGTGGCTCCACGTGTCGCGGCTCGCCCGCCCGGTCCTCCTCCCCCCGCGCCCGCTCCTCGTGGGCGTGATCGGCGTCCTCGCCCTGCTCGCCATCGCCCTCCCCGCGCCACTCCTCCCCGAAGCCTCGCCCTTCGCGCTCCCGGCGCAGGTCCCCTCCGACCTCTTCTACGCGTTCTGGCTCCCGTGGGCCGACCGCCTCTCGCCGGCCGCGGCCTGGGCCGGAGCACTCCTGACCTTCGCCCTCGCCCTCCTCGTCCCGCGCTTCACCCGACGGCCGCGCGTGCTACTCTGGGCGCCGAGCGTGGTCGACGAGCGGCTGTGCACCGGATGCAACCAGTGTCCGCAGGACTGCCCCTGGGACGCCATCACGATGCACCCGCGCTCCGACGGACGGCCGACGCTCGTGGCGCGCGTGGATCCGGCGCGCTGCGTGAGCTGTGGCATCTGCGCCGGGTCGTGTGCACCCATGGGAGTGGGGCCCGACGGCCGCACCGGGCGCGACCAACTCGCGGCGCTGCGACGGGACCTGGCGGGAGCGCATGTCGCCGTGCCGCCTCGCCCCCTGGCCATCTGCTGCGAGAACGCCGCCCCGGAGCAGCTGGGCGTGGTCGCGGCACACGGTCTCGAAGTTCGTCGGGTGTCGTGCGCGGGCAACCTGCACACGTCGGTCGTCGAACTGGCGCTGCGCGAAGGTGCCCCGGGCGTGATCGTCCTGACCTGTCCGCCGCGCGACTGTCGCGGGCGCGAAGGAACCAAGTGGCTGCACGAACGCATGTACAACGACCGCGAGGCCGAACTGCAGCCCCGCGTCGACCGGCAGCGGATCGAAGTCGCGGTGATGGCGTCGGGCGACGTGGCGGGGACCACCCGGTCGCTTGACGCGTTCCTCCGTCGTATCGAGTCGCTCCGGCCGGCGGGAGACGACGGCGACGATGTGGAGGAGGCGATTTGCACCGCGATTCCGCTGCAACCCAACCAGAGGCGCACGTGACCCGCCGCCCTATCCCAACGCGCCTCATGGCGGCGATCGTCGCCCTCGGCATGGGCGTGGCGCTGCGCGCACTCTCGATCGCCCCCATGGCGGGGGCGCCGGCCGATGCCGCCCTGCTCCGGCTCTCGTGGAGTGTCCGCCCCGAGCGGGTGGAGCAGTGTCGGCGCCTGACCGATGAGGAGCTCGCGCAACGCCCGGCACACATGCAGCTGCGATACGAGTGCGAGGGGCACTTCGCGCGCTATCGCCTCAGTGTCCAGGTCGGGGAGCGTGTCGTCGCGGGCGACACGTTGCGTGGCGGCGGGTTCCGGAACGACCGCCCGATTCACGTCTTCGAGGAGTATGCCGTCGCCCCCGGGACGCATCGCGTTCGCGTGGAGGTGGCGCGCATCGACACGGTGCCCCCCTCGTCGGCGGAGGGGGAGACGAAAGACGATCGTGCCGCGCACTCCGCCGACGCTGAGCATACCGGTCAGCGAAGCACGGAGCACGGTACCGAACGCGATGCGCGTGAAGTCGCCGAGCGCTCGCGACGGGCACTGGAGGCCCTCCCCCCTCGCGTCATCCTCGACTCGACGGTCACCATCCCGCCACGCGGTGTCGTGGTGGTCACTTACGAACCCGAAGAACATCGATTTGTCTTCAGGAGTTCACGATGACGACCGTACTGCGCCCTGGCACTCCGGACGCCGAGCATACCATCGGGTCGGCTCCGCCTCGCTGGGTGCCGCGCGAACCGATCGACTTGCCGGAGGAAGAGCCAGTGTCACGAGAAGACGACGCGGCAGTATTGCGTTGGCTGCAAGCGAGCATGATCGCGGCGATTGCCGCCATCGTGATCGGCGGCATCACCCGCCTGACCGAGAGCGGACTCTCCATCACCGAGTGGAAGCCCGTCTCCGGCATCCTCCCTCCGCTCAGCGCGGAGGCGTGGCAGGATGCGTTCTCGCGCTACCTCCAGATTCCCGAGGCGCAGACCGTCCACGCCGGCATCACGCTGGAACAGTTCAAGAACCTCTTCTGGTGGGAGTGGGTGCATCGCCTCGTCGCCCGAGGGGTCGGCCTGGTGCTCGCCGTCCCCTTCTTCGTGTTGCTGGTGCGGCGCCGCATCCGTCCGGAGCATCGCCTGCGCCTCGCCAACCTCCCCATCCTCACGGCACTGCAGGGAGCCATGGGGTGGCACATGGTGAAGAGCGGGCTCACCGATCGCACGGACGTCAGCCAGTACCGCCTGGTGGCGCACCTCGCGATCGCGCTTCTCCTTCTCGTGGTGATCGTCTGGACGGCCGCCACGCTGTCCCGATCGCTCCGCGACGGCCGCGACGATGCGTCTTCCGCGCGCGCCGGCGCCCCCGCGCGGAGCATGTTCCCGACCGCGCTCGCCTTTGCCGCGCTGTGTGCCGTCACCGTGCTGGCGGGCGGCTTCGTTGCCGGGCTCGATGCGGGGCGTTTCTTCAACACCTTCCCGCTGATGGGCGGGGCGTTCGTGCCGGCCGACTACATGTCGCTCGCACCCGCCTGGCGCAATGCCTTCGAGAATCCGGCCGCCGTGCAGTTCCACCACCGGCTGCTGGGAATCGCGACCGTGCTGGCCGCGATGGCCTTCTGGTGGACGTCGCGACGCAAGGCGCTCCCCGACGCGCTGGCCAGGGTCATTCGCCTCCTGGCCGCGATCGCCCTGGTGCAGTTCTCTCTGGGGATCGCCACGCTCGTCCTGGTCGTCCCCATTCCCCTCGCCGCGCTGCACCAGCTGGGTGGCGTTTCCCTGTTCATCACCGCGGTGTGGGCGGCGAACGAGGCGCGGGCGCACACCTGATCAGTCGCCATCCTCCCCGAAGTCGTCGGTGCTTTCGGCCATGGCGCGATCACCGATGACCTCGCGCAGGACCCTGGTGATGACGTCGGGCGCGTAGCCACGGCGCGCGAGGAAGGCGTACAGTCGTCGGCGCCGAGTTGCGGGGTCGAGCGCCGTCAGGGCACGCAGTCGCTTCAGCGCCGCCGCGCGTGCGGCCCCGTCTTCGTCGAGGTCGACGTCGGCGAGCGTCTCCGAGATCGCAGTGTCCGCCACGTCGCGGGCAATGCCGCGTTTCTGCAGCTCCACCCCGATGCGCCGTTTCGATACCCCGCCCGAGAGCACGCGCGACCGCGCGAGCTGACGCGCGAACGCCTCGTCGTCGAGGAAGCCCAGCCCCCGCAGTCGCTCCACCGCGCCCGCGATGGCGTCGTCGCCGGCCCCGGCGCGCCGCAGCCGCGCGGTGAGGTCGCGCACGCTGCGCGCGCGCACCGACAGTAGCTCGACCGCCTTGTCGAACACCTCGAGCCGAGCCGCCGCCTGCGACAGCCGCGCGGCCTCCGTCTCGTCGACGCGCCGTCCGACCCGCAGCCCGAGCTCGCCGATGAGTTCGGCCGACACGGTCGCGGCGATGTGCCCGTCGATCGCCACGACGAACCGCGAGCTCCCCGCACGCCGCTCATGCATCGCGGTGATGACGCCGGGAGCGACCGCGCGCAGCTCGCCCAGGGAGCGGCGGGGGGGG
>MEDZ01000042.1 GCA_001724275.1 Gemmatimonadetes bacterium SCN 70-22 | reverse complement strand
ACTCGTGCGGGGGGGGAGCGATGGGCTCCCACCCCGCCGTGCATCACGACAGGAGCGATTCCACCAGCGCGAACGATCGCTCGGCTGCCCCCACCCCCTCGTCGACGAGGGCGCGGGCCCGATTCCCCGCCAGGCGCCCCTCGCCACCCGCCCCCAGCCAGCGCTCCAGCAGGCGGGCCAGCGCCTCGGCGCCGCCAGCCGTGGCGCCCCCGCCCACCGCCAGGAGGAGCCCGGCATCGCGTGCGTTGGCGTGACGCGGGCCGAAGGCGACCGGGGCGCCGAACGCGGCCGGCTCGAGCACCGAGTGGAGACCGGCGGCGTGGAAGCCGCCTCCCACGAATGCCGCCGTTGCCAGGGCATAAAGGTCACCCAGGACCCCAACCCGGTCGACGAGGATGACCTCGGCCGCTCCCTGATCGGCGCTCCCGAGGCGGGTAACGCCGATGCCGCGCGCTGCCCCCCACGCTTCGATGGGGGCGAGATGGGCGGCGGTGGGTTCGTGCGGGGCGATGATGAGGCGGGCCTCCGGGATGGCCCGGCGCACCGCCTCCCAGGCCGGGAGCAGGACGCGCTCGTCGGCGGGCCAGGTGCTCCCCGCCACCAGCGTGGGACGCCCCGAGCGGAGCGGGGCCAGGAGCGCTGAGGCGAGGTCGACCCGCCTCGCGCGCAGCACGACCTGGTCGTATCGCGTGTCGCCCGTGACCCGGAGCGCCTCGCGGCGCACGCCTAACGCGACCAGGCGCGACGCGTCGTCCTCGCCGATGGCCCCGGCGGCGTCCAGCAGCGCGTACGAGGGGCGGAGCAGCGACTGCGCCAGTGTCCCGCGGCGAGACGATCCGGGAGACACCGTCCCGCTGACGAGCCCCAGCCGCACACCACGACGATGCGCCTCGGCGGTCAGGAGAGGCCAAAGGTCCAGCTTGGCGTAGACGAGCGCCGTGGGGCGCAGGGCATCGAGCGCCGATCGCACCCCACCCGCGGTGTCGAAGGGGAGGTAGTCGGCGAAGTCGACCGGAAGCGCGCGCGCAAACGATTCGGCGCTCGGGCTGAAGAAGGTATAGGCCAGCTGCACGTCGGGGCGGCGCGCCCGGAGCAGTTCGAGCACGGGGCGCGCCTGCAGCCCCTCGCCCACCGACGGGGCGTGCATCCAGAGGAGCGGACGCGAGGGGTCGCGCCCGCCTGCTCCCCACGCGGCGAAGCGTGCGGTGACATGGCGGCGCGCGGCGAGGGTGCGCGCCAGCTTCCCCTCTCCCGGGGGGACGATGCGCGCCGCGAGGGTGGCGACTCCCCCCGCGGCACGGTATCCCCACCACAGGATCGGGTTCACCCCGTCACTGGCCGTGTGCCGCCAGGGCGTCGCCGATCGCCTTCCGGAAGGTGCCGATCCGTTCGGCGCCGGCAATCACCTGACTGCCGACGAAGAAGGTCGGCGTGGAGCCCGCGCCGCCTCCGGTGGCCCGATCGATGTCGGCCAGGATCATCGGGCGCATCACGTGCTCACCGATGCACCTGTTGTAGGCGTCCAGGTCCAGGGCGAGTTGGCGCGCCATCGCCGCGAAGTAGGGCTCGCTCGTGGGGAGCGCGCTCCATTCCTGCTGCGTCTGGAAGATGCGGTCGTGCATCTCCCAGAACTTCCCTTGCGCCCCGGCGCACATCGCCGCCTCGGCGGCGGGGAGGGCGTTCTCGTGCTGCCGCAGCGGGAAGTTGAGGAACGCCAGGCGCGCCTTCCCGGTCTTCACGAACTCCTCGATGACCTGCGGCGCGGTTTCGCGCTCCCACTGGGCGCAGTAGGGGCACTGGAAGTCGCTGACCACGACCACCCACACCTTGGCGCCGGCGTCGCCCAGGATGCGCGCGTGGTCGGCGGCGGTGACGCGGGGGTCGGGAGCGGAGGGGGCGCGGGCGGCGGGGGGCGCGGCGGCGCTCGCGGCGGCGGGTGCAGCTGACGAGGAGTCGGCACGCTGGCCGGACTTGGGGCCGCACGCCGCCAGCGGCGACAGGGTGGCGGCGAGCGCCAGGGTGGTGAGGAGGCGCGACATGACGGGGGAGAGGTGGAGGGGCGTGCGCGCAACGTGCCGAGGTGCCGCGGGTGCGCGCGATGGGGATAAAGTAGCAGTGCGGGCGATACGCTCCACAGGGGAGGGCGAATCCCTACCACCGCTGCGTGCGCGGGACTAACGTATCACAGGTCATCTGGCCCGGCTTGCCGTGCGCGCCGGGCGTCACGTTGTCAGGGGGACCGACTGCCTGTGTGGGGCCTACTTGCGCTCGTCGCGTCGCTGGTTGCGGCGCAGGACGTCCAGCTTCCGCCGCCACCACGCGGCTTCAGCCCCATCCAGGCCGACATGGTCGTGGATGAGGCCCATGTCCTCTCGGCCGAGGCGGTGGCGCGGATGAACCGCGTCATCTTCGACGTGAAGTCGAAGTCGGGGGGGGAGATCGTGGTGGTCACCCTTCCCGACCTGGCCGGGCGCGACGTGGGCGATGTCGCGCTGCGCATCGGTCGCGAGTGGAAGGTGGGCGCCGCCGCGGCGATCGGGGAGCGCTCGCGCAATGCCGGCGTGGTCGTCCTCGTGGTCCCCAAGGAGACCAGCGCCGACGGGCGAGGATACATCTCGATCCAGACGGGGCAGGGGACGGAAGGGTTCATCACCGACGCCACGGCGGGGAACATCCGGCGCGAGGCGATCCCGTACCTGCAGCAGCGGGACTATTCCAGCGCCCTCGAGCTCATCACCGTCCGGGTCGCGCAGCGCTTCGAGCGCGAGTTCGGCTTCAGGCTCGATACGGCGCTCGTGCCTTCGCCATCGGACGGGGTGGCGGGAGGTGGGGGGGAGATTCCGCCGCAGCTCCTCCTCGTGGCCTTCGTCGTGCTCCTTTTCCTGTTTAGCGCGATGGCCAGCGCGTCGCGGCGCGGAGGGCGCAACGGGTGCCTCCAGGCGCTGGTGATCGCCGACGTGCTCTCGCACTCCCGCGGGCGGTCGCAGTGGGGAGGCGGCGGGTTTGGTGGGGGGGGAGGGGGCGGTTTCGGCGGTTTCGGCGGTGGCGGTGGCTTCAGCGGTGGCGGCTCCAGCGGGAGTTGGTGACATGCCCAGGATGACCCTCGACGACCTTGTGGGACAGCTGTCGGCGATCTACGCCGACGACCTGGTGGCGGTGGCGCTGTACGGCTCCGCCGCCCGGGGCGAGCAGGCGACGCGGCACGCCAACCTCAACGTGATCGTCGTCGTACGGCGGATCACCATGGATCACCTGCGCAAGGAGGCGCCGTTGGCGCGCGCCTGGCGGGGGGCGGGGCACCCGCCTCCGCTCACGATGACGCGTGCGGAATGGCTCGGCGGCGCGGACATCTTCCCGATGGAGTACGCGGACATCCTCGCGCATCATCGGGTGCTGGCGGGGACGCTCCCGCTGGAGGGGGTGTCGGTGGACCTGGCCGACCTGCGCCTGCAACTGGAGCACGAGGCAATGAGCAAGCTCCTGCGCTTGCGCCACGCGGTGCTCGATGTCGCGGGTGATTCCAAGGCGCTCCTGTCCCTGCTGGAGGACAGCGTGAGCACCATGCTCGTCCTGATGCGCTCGGCGCTGCGCCTGATGGGGGAGTCTCCCCCCGCCGACTCCGACGCGATGTGCGAGCGATTCTCGGCGCGGAGCGGGCGGGATGCGGGCGTGGTGCGCCGCGTCCTGCGCCACGCCCGTGGGGTCGAGGCGATCGACCGGCGGGTTGCCGACGGAGTGGTGGAGGAGTACTTGAACTTTGCGGAGCACTTCGTCGCGTTCGTCGATGCCTGGTCGCAGACCCACCCTACCCTCTGAGTTCGTCCTCGTCTTCTCGTCTTCTCGTCTTCTCGCCTTCTCGTTCTCTCGTCTTCCCAAAGTCGGAGTCCCCCATGCGCTTCCGTCGATTGACCGCCCTCCTGCCACTCGTCCTCACCGCCTGCGGCTACAACACGATCCAGACGTACGACGAGCGGGCCAACGCGGCCAAGCAGCAGATCGAGGTGCAGCTGCAACGCCGGGCCGACCTGGTGCCCAACCTCGTGCAGGTGGTGCGCGGGCAGGCCAAGCAGGAACTGGACGTCTTCACCCAGGTGGCCCGGGCCCGCTCGGGGCTGGTGGACGCGGTGCAGAAGGGCGATCCACGCCAGATGGCCGACGCCAACGAGCAGCTGACCACGGCCATGCGTGGCCTGATGATCCAGGTGGAGGCCTACCCGCAGCTCAAGTCGGACCAGGCGTTCCTCAACCTGCAGGACGAGCTGACGGGGACGGAGAACCGGATCGCCGTCGCCCGGACCGACCTGAATGGGGCGGTCGAGACGTACAACACCTACATCCGGAAGTTTCCGCAGGTGCTGACCGCGAAGGTCATCGGCGCCAAGGCGAAGGAGTACTTCGAGGTCTCGAACGCCGCCGCGCGCGAGGCGCCGAAGGTGGACTTCACCAAGTAGAGCTGGAACGGGCGTCGCCAGCAGGCGACGCCCGTTCTGCAGGTCGGCCGCTGGCCTGCTGCCTAGCGGGCGGTTGCCTGCGCGATCGCCCGCCGAATCCCTCGCACCGTGAGCTCGCTGCTGGCGAGCCGCCGATCGCCGACGAAGACCGCCGGCACGTCGGTGACCCCCGCTTGCGCGCTGCGCCGCATGTCGCCCTCGAGCACGCGCAGCAGGCGCTGCCGGGTGGTGCAGGCGTCCTGGACGTCGAACGGGACGTCGGCCGCCACGGCGAGCGAGTCCATCCATCGCTGCGGATCGGGCATGCGGTCCCACCTGGGAAGGGTCGCGAAGAGGGAGTCGTGCATCTCCCAGAAGCGTCCGGCCGAGGCGGCGCACAGCGCGGCGTGCGCGGCGAAGCGCGCGTTGAAGTGCTCGTCGCGGGGGGCGTTCACGAAGGCGAGGTGGGCTACCCCGCCTTCCGCGATGTCGCGCCGGATGGAGGGGAGGACTTCGAGCGCCAGGTGCCGGCACGCCGCGCACTGGAACTCGCTGATCACGATGACCCATGGGACGGGGGCGTCGGCGCCGGCCGGCGGGTGCAGGATGCGCATGGAGTCGACGCGCGTCCCGAACGTGTCAGGGCGCGTGGCGATCGCCGCCTCGCGGCGCACGCGAAGCGAGTCGCGGAGCGAGACCCCGGGGCGACGCGGCGGCTGGGTGTCCGCCGAGCAGGCGAGCAGCGGTGCCAGGAGCGGTGCCAGGAGCACCGCGAGAACGGGGAGCGCGGGGCGGAGCGTCATCGTGCGGAGGCCTCACCGTGGTCGCAAGGGCCGCGCGGGGGCGCGGCGTGCGAAAGATATCGCGCCGGCGTGAACGTTGCCGCTCCCCACGGGGCGGCGTAGTTTGGGGCGGCCTTTCCCCCCGGATTGCGACATGAGACTGTCCCGTATGATCGTTGTGGGCTGCGCACTCTCCGTGCTCGCCTCGTGCTCCCGTCAGGCTCCCCCTACCGATCCGCAGTATGTCGCGCAGTGGCTGCGGTCGTCTCTCTCCTTCGTGCGCAGCGAGCGCCTCGGCCCCCCCGTCGCGTCGCGCATCTCGGCCTACGGATCGCTGGCCCTGTACGAGGGATTCGCCGCCGATCCCGCCTCGGGACTGCGATCGCTCGCCGGACAGTTGAACGGCATCGCCTCGCTCCCGGCGCCGCCGGCGGAGGGCGTCGATGGGGGAATCGTCGCCGCCGCCGCCGAGCAGGTCGTCCTCGACTCGCTGTTCCGCGATGGGTTCGCGAGCACGCGGCGTACCATCGATTCGCTGGCCCGGGTGCAAGTCGAGGGGCGCGTGGCCGCCGGGGTCGACGCGGCGCGGCGCGACCGGTCGGTGGCACACGGCCAGGCGCTGGGCGCGGCCATCCTCGCGTGGGCGGCGACCGACGGATTCTTCGCGACGCGCACGCGAAGCTGGCCCCCGCCCGACAAGCGCGAGCTGTGGGCGAATACGATCACGGTGGACCAGTTCGTCCCGCTGATGCTCTCCGGCGAGAGCGACCTCGTCGCCCCGGCCAACCCGGGGGTGGCCATGGAGCTGGAGCGCGCGGGAGAGCGCTTCGTCTTCACCAATCGTCCCAAGAATGCTGCCGGGACGACGCTCCCCACCTTCAACCCGGTGCGCCCGACGGAGCCCTACTGGGGTGAGCTGCGCCCCTTCGCCATCCGCGATGGCGACGAGTGCCGGCCGCCGGCGCCGCCGGCCTACTCGGAAAGGGAAGGATCGGACTTCTGGAAGATGGGGCGCGAGTTTGCCGACTCGATGCAGGCCCTCACGCCGGAAAAGAAGCAGGTGGCGCTGTTCTGGGCCGACAACCCGGTGGCAACCGGGACGCCGGGCTTCCACTGGATCAGCGTGGTGAACCAGATGATCGCCAGGCGCAATCTCACGGCGCCGCAGGCGGCCGAGCTGTTCGCGCTGACCTCGGTGGCCATCGCCGACGCCTTCATCGGGTGCTGGAAGGAGAAGTATCGCTCCATGACCGTGCGCCCGGTTGCTTACATGCACCGGGTCTTCGACCCCGACTACGCCACCGTCATCCCCACCCCGCCGTTTCCGGAGTACACCTCGGGACACTCCGTGCAATCGGCGGCCGCGGTCGAGGTACTGAAGGCGCTCGTCGGCGACACGGTGGCGTTCAGCGACTCGACGCAGGTGGACGTGGGGCAGCCGCCGCGCGATTTCGCGAACTTCACCGCGGCGCTGCACGACGTGGCCACGTCGCGCATCTACGCCGGAGTGCACTACGTGCCGTCGGTCGTGGACGGGATGACGCAGGGGGTCTGCATCGGGACGCGCGTGCTCGAGCGGCTCCGGACGCGCCGGGAGGGCAATTGACGAAGCGCGGCATCGCCGCCGCCCGGCGTGCGGGGCGCCCCCGGCGCGCGATGCCGGCGGCGCGCGGGGGGCGCGTCCTCCACGGTGTCGCGGGCGCGATGCTGGCGTGCGCGATGCTCGCCTGCGGCGAGCCGGTCGATGTCTCCTGGCACCAGGAGCCCGGGTACCGCTGGCGGCAGCTCGACGTGCCGCGGCGGGGACGCGACGGGTTCACGCCGATGCGCGCGAGCCGGACGGGGATCACGCACGCCAACACGGTCGATGACGAGCACGCGCTGGCCAATCGCCACCTCCTCATCGGCGCCGGTGCCGCCGCGGCCGATGTCGATGGCGACGGCCTGGTCGACGTCTTCCTTGCGTCGGTGGAGGCACCGCCGGCGCTGTATCGCAACCTGGGCGGCTTCAGGTTCGCCGACGTCACCGCGCAGAGCGGGATCTCCCTCGCGGGCCAGGCCACGACGGGGGCGACCTTCGCCGACGTCGACGGCGACGGCGATGCCGATCTCCTCGTCGGATCGTTAGGCGGGGCGCTGTCGCTGCTCCAGAACGACGGGACGGGGAAGTTCACCGACGTCACGGCGACGAGCGGGCTCGAAGGGGGGCTGGCGGCGACGACGCTCACCCTGGCCGACGTCGATGGCGACGGTGACCTGGACCTGTACGTCGCGACGTACAAGGTGCGCAACGCCCTCGACGCCTATCCGCCACAGGCGCGCGCCTTCGACCAGGTCGTGAAGAAGATCGGCGGGCAATACCGCGTCCTCCCCGAATGGGAGAAGGAGTTCCGGATCGAGGATCGCCCCGACCTGGGCGGGATCGTCCGTTCGCAGCGCGCCGACCGCGACCTGTTCTTCCTCAACGACGGCACGGGGCACTTCCAGGCGCAACCCACGTTTGGAGAGCGGTGGCGCGACGAGGACGGGAAGCCGCTCGCCGAGCCGCCCGACTACTTCTCGCTCGCCGCGCGGTTCTACGACGTGAACGGCGACGGCGCTCCCGACCTCTACGTCTGCAACGACTTCGAGGACCCCGACCAATTCTGGCTGAACGATCGCAAGGGCGGGTTCCAGCTCGTCCCCCGGCTCGCCGTGCGGGCGACGAGCAACACCTGCATGTCGGTCGATTTCGCCGACGTCGACCGCGATGGCGCCGTGGACTTCTTCACCGCCGACATGCTCAGCCCCACCCGGGCCGCGCGGCAGCGGCAGATTCCGACGCACACCCCCCTGCGCAAGACCATCGGCGAGTCGCCGGACCGCGCGCAATGGATGCGCAACACGTTGCAGCTGGGACGTGGCGACGGGACGTGGGCGCAGGTCGCCGACTTCGCCGGCGTGGCCGCCACCGACTGGACCTGGGGATCGGCCTTCCTCGACGTCGACCTCGACGGCTACGAGGACATCCTCGTCGCGGCCGGGCACCGGTGGGACGTGCGCGACGCCGACACCTTCGACCGGATCCGCAACGCCTTTCCCCGCGTGGCCTGGAACCGCGAGCAGGGCGAATTCCCGCGCCTGGCCGTCCCCAGCATGGCGCTGCGCAACAACGGCGACGTCACCTTCGCCGAGGTGGGGAAGCGCTGGAACTACGGCACCGACTCCGCCATCGCCCAGGCGATCGCCCTCGCCGACTTCGACGGCGACGGCGACCTCGACCCCATCGTGACCCGGCTCGACGATGCCGCGGTCATCTACCGGAACGACGGCACCGCGCCACGCGTCGCCGTGCGGCTGGCGGGGGCATCGCCCAACCACCGCGGAATCGGCGCCCTGGTCACCGTGCGCGCCGCATCGCTCCCGGTGCAGGAGCGCGAGATGACGGAGGGCGGAAGCTACCTCTCCGGCAGCGATCCGCAGTTGACCTTCGCCACGGCGCGGGACTCGGCCGTGACGATCGAGGTCCGCTGGCGGAGCGGGCGCCGATCGGTGATCGAGGGGGCACGCCCCAACCGGTTGTACGAGATCGCGGAGGCTGGCGCGGCCGGCGCACCGGGGCAGCCCCCGCGGGACAGTGCGGAGTCTGCCCTGTTCCGTGACGAGACGGCCGCGCTGGGCGGACATCGCCACGTGGAGCCGATGTTCGACGACTTTGCCCGGCAACCGCTCCTCCCGAACCGCTTTTCGCAGTTGGGCCCCGGCGTGGCGTGGGTCGACGTCGATGGCGACGCGCGCGAGGACCTGGTGGTCGGGGGCGGAAAGGGGGGAGCGCTGGCCGTCTTCCGCAACACGCCGTCGGGCTTCGTGCGGCAGGACGGGGCGCCGACAGCCGGCGACCTGGGGGCCATTGTCCCGGTCGCGCACGGGAGCACGCGCATGGTCGTCGCCGCGCAAGCCAGTTACGAGATGTCGTCGGCCAGCGAGGCGCTGGCGACGCCCTCCGTCGTCGCGTATCCCGTGGGGGGCGCTCGCGTGGGGGGGGCGATGGCGCTGGCGCCCGGCGATTCGAGCAGCCCCGGGGCGTTGGCGTTGGGCGACGTGGATGGCGACGGGATCCCGGACCTCTTCGTCGGCGCCCGGATCGTTCCCGGGGCCTGGCCGCTCCCCGCACGATCCCACCTCTACCGGGGAACGGCGGAGGGGACGTTCGACCGCGACGAGTCCAACGACGCCGTGATGAACGGGCTCGGGTTGGTGAGCGCGGCGACCTTTGCCGACCTCAATGGTGACGGTCGCGCGGACCTGGTGATCGCGAGCGAATGGGGACCCGTGCGCGTCCTCCTCAACGAGAACGGCCGCCTGCGGGACGCCACGGAGGCGATGGGGCTCGCGGGGATCTCCAGCCGATGGATCGGCGTCGGAGCCGGCGACTTCGATGGCGACGGGCGCCTCGACCTCGTCGCCACGAGCTGGGGGCGCAACACGCCGTGGCGCGCCAGCCCCGCGCGCCCGTATGCCCTGCACGTTGCCCGCGTGGGGAACACCTTCGGGCTCCTCTTCGCGCAGGTCGACAGCGTCACCGGGGAAGAGATGCCGCTCGAGTCGTTGTCGCGGCTGGGGGCCGCGTGGCCCGACGTGCGCGAGCGGATCGGCTCGTACGCCGACTACGCCCGCGCCAACGTGGCGACCGTGCTCGGCGCGGCGGCGGGGAGCGCGATCCGCGTCGGGGCGACGACGTTCGACCACACCATCTTCCTCAATCGGGGGGAGCGGTTCGAGGCCCGTTCACTCCCACCCTTGGCGCAGCTCGCGCCGGCCAGCGCCCCGGTGGTGGCCGACTTCGATGGCGATGGACGCGAGGACCTGTTCCTGAGCCAGAACTTCTTCCCGACCGACATCTCCACCCTGCGCTTCGATGCCGGGGCCGGGCTCGTGTTGCGAGGCGATGGGGCGGGCGGCTTCGCTCCGCTCGGCGTGAAGGCGTCGGGGATCGAGGTGCTGGGCGACCAGCGCGGCGCCGCCACTGCCGACTACGACGGGGATGCGCGCGCGGACCTGGCCGTCGCGCAGAATGGCGCCACGACCCGGCTCTTCCGCAACGTGCTGGGGCGAGCGGGGGTGCGCGTGCGGCTGGAAGGCGGCACCGCCAACCCGTTAGGCATCGGGGCGCAGCTGCGCGTGATGCGCGGTGATCGGGGCGGCCCGGTACGCGAGGTCCGGGCCGGGAGCGGGTACTGGTCCACCGATGGCGCGGTGACCGTGCTGGCACTCCCCGACGGGGCGACCGGCATCTGGGTCCGATGGCCGGGCGGGGCCGAACAGGTCGTCCCGCTCCCGTCCGGGGCGCGGGAGGTCGTGATCCGAAGGGCGCCGTGACGGCGGCCCCTCCTCCGCGCGCGCCTACGGCCGCCGCTTCCGCGGCGGCCCGGACCTGGTCCAGATCACGACCACGCCGCACCCGGCGTTCCGTCCCGCGAACTCGCCGGGCACTTCGGACGGGCCGGTATAGATCTCGATGGCCTCGATGTCGCGAATGGGGACGCTGGGGCCGAACATGTTGTCCACGCGCTCGTCGACGACGTACTCGGGGGAGCAGCGCATCGGCGCCCGCGCCATGCGAATGGCGCACTCGCTCCCCGCACAGTCCAGGTTGACCCCGCGCAGGTTGCGCACGGCATCCTGCAGGGTGCTCGCCCCGTTCGCCTCGATGTCGGCGCGGGTGACGTACTGGCCACGCCCCTGCATCTTGCGTCGTTCGAAGTCCGCGTAGCGACGTCCAAGCGACGCCGGCGCCTCCACGGCGACGGCCGGGAGCTCCTGCGCGCCGTCGCCGGCGCGCGCGGCGAGCGAGTCGAGCTCGATGTCGCGCTCCATGCGCTCGCCGTTCGTCAGCGCCACCGCGAACGTGGCGATCGGGTAGCCCGGGGCGCGAACGGTGAAGCGCACGATGCCGGCGGCGAGGTCGGGGAACAGGTAGTAGCCGAGGGAGTCGCTGGTGACGCTGCGCCCGTCGCCCGCGTGGATGATCGTCGTCCCCGGGATCGCCCCCTGTGTGGCGCGATTGACGACCGACCCGAAGAGGCGCGCCGACCCTTTCTGCGCCGCGATCGGCGAGGCAACGAGGGCGAGCGCCGCCAGGAGCGGTGCGGTGAGTGCGCCCCCCCCGGGGCGCCGGCGCCCCGATCGGCGGCTGTAGGGGAGTGCGCGAATGGGGCGTGACATGCTCGGCACCGACGCCTTAGGTGGGGGAAACTTTGTCCGAACCTAATGCCGACCTGCGAGACAGGACATGCCGCCAGCATTGCGCCCCCGCCCAGCGTGCTGCATTTTGGCGCGTCCTGATTGGACCTGCTACACCGGTCAGACCGCGCTGGTGCCGCTTCCATACAGGAGGAGCGTACCTGCGGCAACCGGGTTTCCGGTCGAACGGGACCCCCAGCTTTCCCCCCCCCCGTGGAGAGGATTCTCCTATGCAGCGAAGTTTGGTCCGGCGGTTCCTTGCAGTGGCAGGGACCGCTGTTGCGCTTGCAGCAGGCGCGACGGCGGTGGAGGCGCAGAACGCGGTGTTCACCGGCAAGGTCACGTCGATCGCGGGCCCGCTGGGCGGGGCGAGCGTCGGGATTCCGGAACTCGGCGTCGGTGGCATCACCGGTGTCGACGGCCGCTACACGTTCACCGTCGACGTGGGGCGCGCCAGCGGGCGCTCCGTCACCGTGGTGGCGCGCTACATCGGCTACAAGCCGAAGCGGATGACCGTGACGCTGGCCCCCGGACGCGTCGAGAAGGACTTCGAGCTCGAGCGTGACGTCCTCTCCCTGGAGCAGGTCGTCGTGACGGGGGTGTCCGACGCGACGTCGCAGACCAAGACCGCGTTCTCGGTGGCGGTGGTGGACAACAGCGCCATCAAGGACGCGCCGATGCCGTCCCCCGTCGCCGCGCTGAGCGGCAAGATCGCCGGAGCCAGCGTCGTCACGACCAGCGGCCAGCCCGGCGATCCGCCGGCGATCCGCCTGCGCGCCGCGACCTCGCTCACGGGGCGCCAGGATCCGCTCATCATCGTGGACGGCACCATCACGCGACTCGGCCTCGCCGACATCAACTCGGAAGACATCGAGCGTGTCGAGGTCATCAAGGGGGCCGCGGCCAGCTCGCTCTACGGCTCGGATGCCGCCAACGGCGTGGTACAGATCTTCACCAAGCGCGGCGCCAACCTGGCCGAGGGGCAAACCGTCGTGCAGGTGCGTAACGAGTATGGGCAGAGCGACCTGCCGAAGTTCATCGACGGCAACATGTCGCACAACTACGAGCTCAATGCCGACGGGAGCTTCAAGCTGGATGCGCAGGGGAACCGCATAACGAAGGCGGACCGCATCTCCGACAACCCGTACCCGAAGTACTTCGACCAGATGGACCAGGTGTTCCGCAGCGGCGAGTTCATGACGAACTATGTCTCGATCGGGCAGCGCCGCGGGAACCTCAACTACAACGCCTCGTTCCAGAACACCAAGGAAACGGGGGTGCTGAACCTCCTGAACGGCTTCAGCCGCCAGAACTTCCGGGTGAACCTCGACCAGGCGCTGAGCGACAAGCTCGACTACCAGGTCGGCGCGTTCTACGGACGCTCGACGGCCGACCAGGCCGAGGGGTCGGCCGACATCTTCTTCGGCCTTCGCTTCCTGGAGCCGAACATCGACCTGACGGCGCCCAACAAGGACGGCTCGCCGTACAACGCGGCCATCAAGCAGCCGCCCCTCTCCGGAAACGTCTCGAATCCGCTGTACGCGCTCTACAACGCGAAGACGACCAACGGGCGCGACCGCTTCACGGGGACCTTCAAGCTCCGCTTTCGCCCCGTTCTCTGGCTCACCGCCGAAGGGAACGTGAACTACGATCAGGCGTCGCGCAGCTACAAGTCGTTCCGTCCGACCGGCTTCCTCAACTCGGCGGGCGCGGCCGACAAGGGGGCGCTGTTCCAGCGGATCGACGACAATCGCAGCATGAACATCGGCGCGACGCTCACGTCGCAGCGGCAGCTGTTCAGCTGGCTCAACAACACCAGCAAGCTGGCGTGGGTGATGGAGGACCAGACGAACAACTTCGTCTCGGTCAATGCGTCGGCGCTGACGGTCCCCCGGGTTCCCGAGTTCTCGGCGGCCTCGCGCGACCCGAACAACCCCATCAGCCCGGGGTCGGAGACGCAAATCATCCGCAACCAGAACGTCTTCGCCATCACCACCTTCGACATCAAGGACCGCTACATCGTCGACGGGCTCGTGCGCCGCGACCAGTCGTCGCTGTTCGGCAAGGATGAGCGCTCGGCGAACTACTATCGCGTCTCGGGTGTGTGGCGCGTGAGCGAGGACTTCAAGATTCCCGGCATCGATGAGCTGAAGCTGCGCACGTCGTACGGGACCGCGGGGCTGCGCCCCGTGTTCAACGCGCAGTACGAGGTGCTCTCGATCTCCGGCGGGTCGCCGCAGAAGATCACGCTGGGCAACCCCAACCTGAAGCCCGCGCTCTCGAAGGAGCTGGAGTACGGGGTGAACGTGAACTTCCTCAAGAACTTCACGTTCGAGTACAGCTACTCCGACAAGGTCACGAGCGACCAGATCCTGAACGTCCCGGTCAGCTCGGCGTCGGGTTATCGCAACCAGTGGAAGAACGCGGGCGAGCTCTCGGGCTACACGCACGAGGCCTCGCTGGGCGCCGTGCTGATGTCGAGCAGGGATTTCTTCTGGCGCCTGAACATCGTGGGTGACCGCACGCGCCAGACCATCACCGACCTCAACGTCGCGCCATTCCTGGTCGGTCCCGACCCCAACGATGGCAACACCCGCATCTTCCGCATCGCCAAGGGGCAGAGGTTCGGCGTCATCTACGGCTCGCGCTGGATCACCAACGAGCAACAGCTGGCCACGACCATCAAGTCGGGTCTCCTCTCCGGGGCGACCTCCGACTACGTGAAGAACGAGGAAGGGTTCTTCGTGCGGAAGTCGCAGTGGCGCACGGTGGACGAAGTCCCGCTCAAGTACTACCAGGAGGACGGGACGTCGCTCATGGAGATCGGCGACGTCAACCCGGACTTCAACCTGGGCTTCGGCTCCAACATCCAGTGGAAGGCGCTCAACATCTCGGCGCAGTTCAACTGGGTGAAGGGGGGCGAGATCTACAACTACACGCGCCAGTGGCCGTTCAACGAGCTGCGTGATCCGGTCATCGACCAGCGCGGCAAGCCGCAGGAGCAGCGCAAGCCCACCACGTACTACTCGACGTTCTACAACAACTTCGACGCCAACGACTACTTCGTGGAGAACGGGACGTACGTCCGGCTTCGCGAGCTGGCCGTCAACGTGAACGTGCCGAAGTCGTGGATGTCGAAGGTCGGACTCGGGCAGCTCAGCTCCACGCGGTTGGGCATCGTCGGACGCAACCTGTGGACCTCGACCGATTACACGGGCTACGACCCCGACGTCTCGGGTCCCGGCGGCGGCAATCCGTTCGGCTATCGCGTGGACTACTTCACGTATCCCGCGTACCGCACGGTGACGTTCATGCTCGAACTCGGCTACTGACCCGACTACCCGAATTCAGGAGATCGCAACGCATGCTGAACGCGAATCTGACTCGGGCAGCTGGCCTCGTCGCCCTGGTGGCGCTGAGTGCCTGCAAGTCGCTCGATGTCGTCAACCCCAACGAACCGGACGCGAAGCGCGCCCTCACCGACCCGGCGGCCCTCGAGGCGCTGGCGGGCGGGACGCTCCGCACCTGGTCGAACACGTTCTTTGGGATGGAATCCGCCGGCGTCATGACCACGCAGGCGCAATCCTTCACGTCGTCGTGGAACAACTTCAACATGAACTTCTACTCGTCGCTCGATGGCGACGGGACGCGCAAGTCGCGCGCCTGGGTCAACGACCCGTCGGCGGCGGCGCGGACGAGCATCGAATGGCAGTGGACGGGCTACTACAGCACCCTCTCCTCCGCCACCGACGTGGTGAGGGCGATCCGCAAGGACAACGTGGTGATCAACAACGCCGCGGACACCAAGCGCGCCGAGGCCGTCGCCCTCCTCATGCAGGGAGCGACGCTCTCCGGGATCGCCATCAACTACGACAAGGGGTATATCGTCGACGAGAACACCGACCTCGCCAACCTGCAGTACAGCAACCGCAAGGAGCTGCGTGACGCGGCGGTGGCGAAGCTGGTGGAGGCGGCAACGGTGGCCAAGGCCAACCAGTTCACCACGCCGGCAGGGTGGACGAACGGGCGCAGCTACACCAACGACCAGATTGCCCGCATTGCCTACACGCTGGCAGCGGCGACGCTCGCCTACTATCCGCGCAACGCGGCGGAGAACGGGCAGGTGAACTGGGCGCAGGTCGTGACCTATGCCTCGCAGGGGATGTCGTCGGGGACGCCTTTCGACTTCGTCTTCACCGGCGACGGCTGCTCGTCCTGGTGCAACGAGCTCCTGCTCTGGTTCGACGCCATCGACGGCGGGCGCGTGCACACGCGCGTCGCCAACATGCTCGACCCGGTGACGCAGAAGCACCCGTGGCCGGGGAACCCGGGCAACGGTGTGCCGAATTCGCCCGACAGGCGCCTCGGCGACGGATCGTTCGGCGACGAGTCGCTCATCGACGGCTTCGGCACCTATCCCAAGACCGACAACGCCGGCACCGACTTCGCGTGGTCGTCGGTGGCGCCGTTCCGGCCGGACCGTGGTTCCTACCACCAGTCCAACATCGGCCACATTCGCTATGACCTGAGCGGCAACCAGGATCCCACGGCGATCTACGGCGGCTACGGCCCCGCCCCCATCGCCACGGCGACCCAGAACGACCTGCTCTGGGCCGAGGGGCTCATCCGCTCCAAGGGTTCGCTGGGCACCGCCGCAACGCTCATCAACAAGACTCGTGTCGGCCGCGGCGGACTTTCGCCCGCCACCGGGGGCGAGAGTGAGGCGAGCCTCCTCAACAAGCTCAATTACGAGAACGAGATCGAGCTGATGGGCATCGGCCCGCTCCCGTACTACAACCGCCGCCGCATCGATGGGCTGGTGCCGGGAACGCCGCACGAAATGCCGGTCCCGGCCATCGAGCTCGGCGTGCTCGGGCAGCCGCTATACACTTGGGGGGGGACCAATCCTCCCAACTCGCAGACTCCGTGATCCACGGGGCCTGACGCAGTGACGGAAGGACGAAAGGGCACGGGCTTCGGCTCGTGCCCTTCTTCCTGCGAGAAGACGAGAGGACGAGAGGACGAGAGGACGAGAAGACGGGAAGGGTCTAGCGCGGTGCCTTGGACTTCGTCGCCACGGTGCCGCGAGAGGTCCGCGTCTGGCGGCGAGCGCCCGCGGAGTCGGCCATCCGGTCGATCTGTCCCGCCAGCGTCGAGGCGTGGCGGAGGAGCGAATCGGCGGTGGCGCGCGACCCGAGCAGGGTGCTGTGTGTCTCGAGGGTCGCCGAATCGGCCGAGGGGACCCCCGACGCGGCGCTCAGGCGCGCGTCGGCGTCGCGGATGGTGTCGAGCGTCCCCGTCAGCGCCCGGACGGTCTCGCGGAGCGAGTCGATCTCCGCTGCGGTTGCTCCCCCGGCGGCACTCGCGCGTTGCGCCTGCGGCGCGGGAGCGTCGTCCAGCGCGCCGCGGCGCGAGAGGAGCGCCGAGAGGGCCCCGATTCCCACCGCTGCCACGAGCACGACGACCGCCGCCGCCGATCCGGCGAGGCGGACGGCGCGTTCCGAGATCGCGATGCTCCGCGGCTGCTCGGTGTCGTGGGGAATGACGAGGAGGGTCCAGCGGCGCATGCGCGAGAGAACGAGAAGACGAGAGGATGAGAGGACGAGAAGCTGCCCTCTCACTTGCTGACGTCTCACATTCTCGCGCGTTTCGCTCCCGGGCAAGCACCCGGATCACGAATCGAGTGTGGCTCAGCTCGCCGGCGCTTCCTTCGGGAAGAGGGGGGCCGGCTTCGTGACGCGCCAACCGCCCCCATCGAGCTCGTCGAGCGCATCGAAGCGCTGGTCGCCGGGCGTCCCGGGGGCGCCGAGGGCCTGCCACAGCTGCGTCGTCTTCCCGGGCATGAAAGGGAAGAGCAGGACGCAGTGGCGCGCCAGGTGGCGCGCCAGGGCCGCCATCGTCGCGTCGAGCTCCGCGCGCTGGGCCGGGTCCTTGGCCATCTTCCACGGCGCCTGCCGATCGACATATTCGTTGCCGCGCGCCACGGAGTTCCAGACGGCCTTGAGCCCGTCGTGCAGCAGGAAGCCGTGCGCGCCGGACATCGCCGCGTGGTATGCGGCGATGTCGGCGGCGTCGTCGGTGTCCAGCGCCGTCCGGGTCGCAGTGGGAACCACGCCGTCGCAGTACTTCTCGATCATCGAGATCGCGCGGCTGGCCAGGTTCCCCCAGGCGTTGGCGAGGTCGGCATTGTACCGCTCCTCGAAACGCTCCCAGGAGAAGTTGCCGTCGGCGTCGAACGGGACCTCCCGCATCAGGAAGTAGCGGAAGGCGTCGGCGCCGAAGCGGTCGATCGCCTCGCCCAGCTCCAGCTTGACCCCTGCCGACTTGGAGAAGCGCTCCCCGCCCAGCTGCACGAAGCCGTGCGCCCAGACGCGGCGCGGCAGCGGGAGTTCCGCCGCCTGCAACATCGCCGGCCAAACGACCGCGTGCAGCCGGCTGATGTCCTTCCCGATCACGTGCAGGTCGGCCGGCCACCGGTCGCGCCACCCAGCCTGCGGATACCCGGTGGCCGTGAGGTAGTTGGGGAGGGCGTCGAACCAGACCCACGTTCCCTGGGGGACGCCATCCGACGTCGGGATGGGGAACGGGATGGCCCACGACAGCCGCGAGCGCGTGACCGAGATGTCCTCGAGCCCCTGGTCGATGAGGGCGAGGATCTCGTTGCGCCGCCTCTCCGGCTGCAGGAACTCGGGACGCTCGGCGAACAGGCGGCGCAGGAACCCCTCGTACTTCCCCAGGCGGAAGAACCAGTTGCGCTCCTGCGTCCATTGCAGCTCACGGGTCGGGTGCAAGGTGCACTTCCCGTCCACGATCTCGGCCTCGCGCTTGAACAGCTCGCACCCCACGCAATACCACCCCTCGTACGTCCGCTCGTAGAAGTCGTCGGGCGAGGCGTCGTGGATGCGCTTGATCAGCGCGCGCACCCCCGTCTTGTGCGCCGCGTCGGTGGTGCGGATGAACTGGTCGTACGAGATCGCCAGGCGCCCCCACATCGCCTGGAAGCGCGCCGCGATCCCGTCCACGAACTCCTGTGGCGACACCCCGCGCTCGGCGGCCGTCTGGGCCACCTTCTGCCCGTGCTCGTCCATCCCCGTGAGGAAGTGCACGTCGTGCCCCGCCAGCCGCATGTACCGGGCGATGACGTCGGTCCCGATCTTCTCGAAGGCGTGCCCCAGGTGCGGGTCGCCGTTGGCGTAGTCGATTGCGGTGGTGACGTAAAACCGGCTCACGCGCCGTCTCCTGGTCCTGGATCGAAGCCTGTGCTGCCGCCCCCTTGCTCCCCGCCTTGCTCCCCGCCTTGCTCCCCGCCGCCGCGGCTGCGGCGCCCGCCGCGGCGCCCCCGACGGCGACGCAGCCGGCGCTCACGGTCCTGCTCCGACTCCCCTCCCACGGGCGCGGCACCACCATCGGCCGCGCGCTCGCCCGCCGCGTCGGGAGATTCGGCGCGCTCCTCGGGCGGGGCGTCGCGCTCGGCTCGCGAGGCGGCATCGCCTGCTGACTGCCTCGACTCGCGCCCTCCTCCCCCGCGCTCGGGCCCTTCGCCGCGAGGGCGCTCTCGTGACCCGCCCTGCCGCTCACGTCGGCGCTCCGCGCCCTCGCCCTCGCGTCGCGCGCGCCCTTCACCCGCGCGCCCTTCACGCGCGCGCCCGTCACGCGCCGCACCTCCGTCACGCCCCTCCGGGCGCCGATCGCGTCCGCGGTTCGCCCCCTCGCGCCCCCCGTCGCCCCGCTCGCCCTCCTCCTGCCCATCGGCGCGGCGCTCGCGCCCGCGCGTCGCGCCACCCCGCTCTCGCGACGGCGCCCGTCCCCCTTCCCCGGCTTCCTCGGGGATGACGGGGAGCGAGCGGGGGGCAGCCCCGCCCGGGGGGACGGCCCCGCCCGGGAGGAGCCCTCCACGCGTCATCCCCGGGCGCCATGCCGGCATCTCGGACGTGTCCTGCAGGCGGAGCAGCTCGTCGCTGAGCGCTTCGTACGGGAAGGGCGACGTGTCCTCGTCGAGCGGCTGCGCCCCCGCGGGCGCATTCTTCCATTCGCGCCGCAGCTCGGCCAGCGGGACGATGCGCACCTCGCCGTCGGCTGCCCGCAGGGTGACGCGCTCGCGGAAGATGTCGTTGGCGATGACCTTCTCCTCGCCCTTCGACGTCTCGATGACCTTCCCCTCCTTGGGGAACCGCTTCCGCTGCTGCACGTAGAACTCGTGCTCGTAGCGCAGGCAGCACATCAGGCGCCCGCACGCCCCGGAAATCTGGGTCGGGTTGAGCGAGAGGCGCTGGTCCTTGGCCACGCCGAGGTTCACGGGGCGAAGCTCGGGGAGCCACGACGCGGAGCAGTACTCGCGTCCGCAGCGCCCGATCCCGCTCAGGCGCTTCGCCTCGTCGCGCACGCCGATCTGCTTGAGCTCGATGCGCGTGCGAAACAGCGAGGCGAGCTCGCGGACCAGGTTACGAAAGTCGACACGCTTGTCGGCCGTGAAGTAGATCGTGAGCTTGCGCCGATCCCACCGCCACTCCGCGTCCGACAGCTTCATCACGAGGTTGTTGGCCTTGACCCGCTCCATCGCCTTGCGTCGGGCGATCTCGTCCTGCTCTCGAAGCTCCCTGGCGCGCTTGGCCTCATCCGGGGTGGCCAGCCGTTGCACGACCCGCGTGACTGGCTCCTCGTCGGTGGGGCGGTGCGCGACCCCCGCCGCCCGCTTCTCGGCCAGCTCCCCCGTGGCGTACACGTGACCCAGGTCTTCCCCGCGATCGGCCTCGACGATGACGGCCGCCTTCGCCGGGAGCGGCTCGTCGCCGTTCCAGAAGAAGAACTCCTTGCGGTTGCCCTTGAAGGCGACTTCGACGAGGGAGGGCATCCAGACTGTACGAGAAGACGAGAGGATGAGAGGACGAGAAGTCGAGGGACGGCGGCTTCCTGCCAGGGGGCGCGTGGTCGTGAAGTCGACCCATCGCGACCCAAGTCGAACTATAACCGGGGGGTGTAGGGCGGGGAGGTGGGGGACGAGGCATCGCGCGCGGCTGGCGACCGGTCGCCGCGGTCTCCGTCACGGCGCGCACGAGAGAGGGGCCCCCGCCACCGCGAGCGCCCCTCTCGTCTTCTCGTCCTCTCGTCTTCTCGTCTTCTATTCCAGGTACTTCCCCATCTTCAGGAATTTCTCCCGCCGCTTCCGCACCAGCTTCTCCGGCTTGTAGCGGCGCAGCTCCTCGTAGTGCTTGATCAGCGCCTCCTGCAGCGCGGCCGCCGCCACCTCGTGGTTGGCGTGGGCCCCGCCGGCGGGTTCGGGGACGATCTCGTCGATGACGCCGAGGTCGAGGAGGTCCTGCGCCGTGATCTTGAGGGCCCCGGCGGCCTTCTCGCGCATCTCCTGCGACTTGCCGTCCTTCCACAGGATTGCCGCACACCCCTCCACCGTGATCACCGAGTACACTGCGTTCTCGAGCATCAGGACCCGGTCGGCCACGCCTAACGCGAGCGCCCCGCCCGATCCGCCCTCGCCGATCACCGTCGCGACGATCGGCGTCTCGAGGCGGCTCATCTCGAACAGGTTGCGGGCAATCGCCTCGGCCTGGCCGCGCTCCTCGGCCCCCAGCCCGGCCCACGCCCCCGGGGTGTCGATGAAGGTGAAGACCGGGACGTGGAACTTCTCGGCGAGCTTCATGAGGCGGAGCGCCTTGCGATACCCCTCGGGGTGCGGCATCCCGAAGTTGCGCTTGAGGTTCTCCTTGGTGTCGCGCCCCCGCTGGTGCCCGATGATCATCACCGTCTCACCCTCGAGCCGGGCCCACCCGCCCACGATCGCCGCATCCTCGCGGAAGGCGCGGTCGCCGTGCAGCTCCACGAAATCGGTGAAGCAGAGTCGCACGTAGTCGAGCGTGAAGGGGCGCCGGTTGCTGCGCGCCACCTGCAACCGCTGCAGCGGGGAGAGGTTGCGGTACACCTCCTGCCGCAGGGTCGAGAGCTTCTTCTCCAGCGGCTCGATCTCGGCCTCGACGCTGAGGTGCTGGTCGCCAGCCATCTTCTTCAGCTCGTCGATCTGCTTCTCGAGCTCGAAGATCGGGCGCTCGAACTCCATTGTCGGTGTACTTGCCATCGCTATCCTCCGGTGCGCACCAGGCGCACGCGGTCCGGGCCCAGCAGCGCACGCAGCTCTCCGAGCGCCGCGCTGTTGGCCGCGACCTTGATGGACCGCGACCTCAGCCGTGCGGGCGTCCCCTTGGCGTCTATGTATCGGACCTCGAGCGCTGCGGAGCCGGGATGCGACTCCGCTACGATGCGCACGTCCTTCATGAGATCCGGCGACAGCGAACTCCCGTCCTCCGTCTCCCGGCTCCCGTCTCCCAGCTCCAGCTCGACCCCCACCTGTCCCGCCACCCGCAGCTCCTCGAATCGCTGCACCGACTCGACGATGAAGCTCGGATTGTCGGCATCCTGGTCACGCTTCGAGTACCCCCCCTTCACCAGGAGCGGGACGTCGGTCCGGACCCGGTCGCCCAAGGCGGCCCATGCCTCCGGAAAGACCAGAAGCTCCGAAGATCCTGAAAAATCCTCCACTGTCAACCGGGCGAACTCCGCTCCAGACCGCTTGCTGACCTGCCGCTTGATGGCCGTCACCACGCAGCCGATGGTGAGCGCCCCCTCCTGCCACTTCCCCAGTTCGGCCACGGTGTGCGTGGCGAACAGCTCGCACTCCGCCCGGTACGGCTCCAGCGGGTGCCCGGAGATGTAGAACCCCAGGATCTCCTTCTCGCGCGTCAGCCGCTCCGATTCCGACAGCGGTGCCACGTTCGGCAGGACGAGCTGGTGTCCCGCCCCCGCCTCCCGTTTCCCGTCCCCCATCTCCCCGAACAACGACCCCTGCCCGGTCGCCTTCTCGTCCTGCTTGAGCGACGCCTCCTGCAGCGCGGCGTCCAGGATGGCGAGGTACTGGGCGCGGTGCCCGCCCAGCGAGTCGAGCGCCCCGGACTGGATGAGCGCCTCCAGGACGCGCTTGTTGCACAGGCGCAGGTCGATGCGCTCGCACAGGTCGAAGATCGACGCGAACGCCTTCTCGTTGCGCGCCGCGATGATCGAGTCGATGGCCCCGCGCCCCACGTTGCGGATGGCCCCCAGGCCGAAGCGGATCCGCCTGTCGCCCACCACCGTGAACTTGTAGCCGGACTCGTTGACGTCGGGGGGGAGGACCTCGATCCCGATCTCGCGCGTCTCGTTGATGAACTTCACCACCTCGTCGGTCTTGCCGATGTTCGACGAGAGCGTCGCGGCCATCAGCTCGGCGGGGAAGTGGCACTTGAGCCATGCGGTGTGGTACGAGACCACCGAGTACGCGACCGAGTGCGACTTGTTGAAGCCGTAGCGGCCGAAGGTCTCGATCTGCGCCGCGAGATCCTCGACGATGCGACGGTCGTAGCCGCGTGCGATCGACTTCTCGATGAACTTTCCGAGCTCCTGCTTGATCAGCTCGGCGTCCTTCTTCCCCACCGCCTTGCGCAGGACGTCGGCTTCGGCGAGCGAGATGCCCGCCAGCACCTGCGCGATGCGCATCACCTGTTCCTGGTAGGTGATGACGCCGTAGGTGGGCTCGAGGATCGGTTCCAGCTCGGCGAGCGCGTAGGTCACCGGCTCCTCGCCCCGCTTGCGGCGCTGGTAGACCTTGTGCATCCCGGCGTCCAGCGGCCCGGGGCGCATCAACGCGTTGGAGGCCACGAGGTCGTCGAACCGGTCGCAGCGCATGCTGCGCAGCATGTCGGTGGCGAGCGGCGACTCGAACTGGAACACCCCGACCGTGCGCCCCATCCGCAGCATGCGGTACGTCTCGGGGTCGTTGTCGGGGATCGTGTCGAGGTTGGGGACTTCCTTGCCGCGGGCGCGGATGTTCTCCAGCGCGTCGTGGATGATCGTGAGCGTCGTCAGCCCCAGGAAGTCCATCTTCAACATGCCGGCCTTCTCCAGGCAGGTCATGTCGTACTGGGTGACGATGACCGTCTCCTCGTTTCCCGCGCCCGCGCCCTTCGACGTCTGGGTGCAGATGGGGACGTAGTCATCGAGCGGCCCGGGGGCGATGACGACGCCGGCGGCGTGCACCCCCGTGTGGCGCGACAGGCCTTCCAGCGCGATGGCGTAGTCCAGGAGCGTTGCGTAGCGCTCGTCGGAGTCGTAGAGCTTCTTGACCTCCGGGACCTTCTCCACCGCCTCGTGCACGGTGAGCGAGAAGTTCGGCTGGTTGGGGATCAGCTTGGCCAGCGCATCGGTCTCGGCGGGGGTGAAGCCGAGCACGCGCCCCACGTCCTTCACGGCGGCGCGCGACTTCATCGTCCCGAAGGTGACGATCTGCCCGACCGCTTCCTTGCCGTACTTCTCGCGCACGTACTCGATGACCTCGCCGCGCCGCTCGAAGCAGAAGTCGACGTCGATGTCGGGCATCGAGACGCGCTCCGGGTTCAGGAAGCGCTCGAAGAGGAGGTCGTACCGCAGCGGGCAGACGTCGGTGATGCGCAGCGCGTAGGCGACCAGCGATCCCGCCGCCGAGCCGCGCCCCGGCCCCACCGGGATGCCGCGGTCGCGCGCGGCCTTGATGAAGTCGGCGACGATGAGGAAGTAGCCGGCGTACCCCGTCTTGGTGATGACGCCCAGCTCGTACTCGAGGCGCTCCCTCACGTCAGGCGGGAGCGGGTCGCCGTAGCGTTCCTTCGCTCCCGCGGTCGCGAGGCGTACCAGGAGGTCGTTCTCGCTCTCCACCCCCTCGGGGAGGGGGAACGACGGGACGTGGTACTTCTTCGAGAACTGCACGTCGCACTGCTCGGCGATGTGCAGCGTGTGCTCCAGGACCTCGGGGTTGGCGGGGAAGCGCGCGGCCATCTCGGGGGCGCTCTTGAAGTAGAGCCCCCCGTCGTAGCGCATCCGCTCCTTGTCCTCGCGGTCCTTGCCGAGTCCGATGCAGAGGAGGACGTCGTGCGCGTCGTGGTCGCCCGCCTTGAGGAAGTGGGCGTCGTTGGTGGCGATGACGGGGAGCCCCATGTCCTTCGACAGGGCGAAGATCCGCTCGTTGAGCAGCGCCTGGCCGTCCGAGTCGTGCCCCTGTACTTCCAGGTAGTAGCGGTCCCTGAACACCTCCGCGTACCAGGCCGCCGCCTCGCGGGCGGCGTCGAAGTCGTTCACAAGGAGATGTCCCGCCACCTCGCCGGCCATGCACGCCGACGAGACGATGAGCCCCTCGTTGTACCGCTGCAGCAGCTCGCGATCCACCCGGGGGCGCATGTACAGCCCCTCGGTATAGGCCAGCGACGACAGCTTCACCAGGTTCCGGTAGCCCACGATGTCTCGGGCCAGGATCACGAGGTGGTAGTATGCCTTCTTCCCCGGCCCGCTGCGGGCCTTGAGGCGGCGGTCGCCGGGGGCGACGTAGGCCTCCATGCCGATGATCGGCTTGATCCTCGCCTTCTTCGCGTGCTCCTGGAACTCCCAGGCGGCGTGCAGGTTGCCGTGGTCGGTGATGGCCAGCGCGGGCTGCTCGAACTCCTGCGCGCGCTTGATCAGGCTGTCGATCCGGTTGGCCCCGTCGAGGAGGGAGTACTCGGAATGACAGTGGAGGTGTACGAAGGACATGCCGGGTAACTTAGTGGTCACGAACCGTCGCGCCAAACGGCGCGGGGGTGGGCAGATGTCTCGTATCTCCTTGACGATGCACTGGTTAACCGTTGTCAATGCGTCGCGCGCGCTGGGGGGCTCGCTGGGGGGCTCGACTTGGGGCTCGACGGATGGCTGACGAGGGGGCGCCCTGGCGACGCCGGTTGCGGCTGGCGGTGCGCGTGGCGGCGGTCGCCCTGGCCGGCGCCCTCGCCCTCGTTCTGGTGGCGGCCGCCGCCACCCCCCTGGGGCGCTACGTGTCGCGCGCCGCGTGGGAGGAGGCGAAGATCCTGGCCCGGCGCCGCGACATCGCGGCGATCCTCGCCGACAGCGGCGGCGCCTCGCCGACGTCGGCCGACGATCGCCGCCGGCTGCAACTGGTGGTCGAGGCCCGGGCCTTCGCCGCCGGCGCCATCGGCCTCGACGCGGGCCAGTCGTTCACGACCTACTCCGCCCTCGAGCGCGACACCCTCGTCCTGGTTCTCTCCGCCGCCCGGCGCGACACGCTCGCCGCCTACACCTGGTGGTTCCCGGTGGTGGGACGCTTCCCGTACAAGGGGTTCTTCGACTTCGGCGAGGCGGCGCGCACCGCCGAGGCGATGCGCCGCGGCGGCTACGACACGTACCTGCGCCCGGCGTCGGCCTTCTCCACGTTAGGCTGGTTCAACGACCCGCTCCTCTCCACCACCCTCCGGCTCGACACGCTCGACCTGGCCAACACCGTCATCCACGAGCTGGCGCACAACTCGCTCTTCGTGAAGGACCAGGTCGCGTTCAACGAGTCGTTCGCCTCGTTCGTCGGCGCGCGCGGAGCGATCGAGTTCTTCCAGGCGCGCGGCGCCCCGGTCGCCGCGCGCGCGCTCGAGCGGGAATGGCGCGACCAGAAGCTCCTCGGCGCCTTCTGGGGGGCCACGCTGGCGGCCGTCGACTCGGCCTTCGCGCGGCACCCGGGCGACTCCACCGCCCGGGTGGCGGCGCGCGACACCGTCTTCGGGCGCATGCGCGGCGTATTGCTGCGTGACGTGGCGCCGCGCCTCGAGACCATTCCCGCCCAGCGGCTGCAAGGCATCGTGCTCGACAACGCGTCGCTCATGGCGCGCCGCGTGTATGCCGCCGACCCCTGGCTCTTCGACGCCGTGCACGCGCGGGGCGGGGGGAGGGTGCGCGAGACGGTGCAGCTGGTGGCGCGACTCGTGCGGGAGTCGCCCGGCGACCCGTTCGACGCGCTGCGGCGCTGGCTCGCCACCACGCATCCCGCGCCCCCCCTTTCGTGACGGCCGGGGTGGGCGTCATCGTCCCCCGGCCGTACCGTTCGCTCATCCTACTTCCCCCATGGCTCCCCCCAAGCGATCCGACCCCTCGAAGACGCGCGCCTCGCTGACGCGCCCGTGGCGGGAGCCGTCGGGGGGGGAACCGTCGAGTGCGGCGCCGGCGAGTGGGGCGTTGGCGGGTGCGGCGCCGGTGGGTGCGGCGCCGGTGGGTGGGGCGCCGGTGGGTGGGGCGCCGGTGGGTGCGGCGCCGGTGGGTGCGGCGCCGGTGGGTGGGAGCGACGCGCGGCAGCGAGGCGAGCGCCCCCGCCGGGACGAGGGGGACCGTACCGCGCCCCCTCCCGAGCCCGAGTTCTCGCACGGTGGAGCGGGCGAACGCCGGCGCGGGTCGGCGTGGCGCCACGCCAACGCCGTCGAGGCCGCGTTGCGCCCGGCGGCCGTCGTCCGCGACCGGGCGCACGAGGCGGAGCGGGCGTCGGGACGGGGGTACGCGCGCATCGGCGGGAGTGTCGCGGCGACCGGGGGGGTCGCGGTGGCGGGATCGATCGTGCTCTACCGCCGCGAGCTGCAACGCGAACGCCTCGCGCGCCCCCCCATGCTGCGCGGGGAGCCACTCCCGGGGGTTGTCGCCTACGTCCGGCCGGCCATCGCGCTGGCGGCCTGGCGGGACGGCGGTCCTCGCCATGCCGCGCACCCGCCGCTGGGCGCTGCGCTGGGGCCTCGTCCCGGCGCTCCTGGGGGTGCTGGCCTGGCTGGGGGCCCGCTGGCTTCTCACGTGAGGTGACGCCGGGTCCGGCGCCCTCGGGCTGGCGAGCTTCGCTACGTGAAGCGCTGGCGCATGAGGGCGCGCAGGTCGACGTCGGCGGCCGGCGCGGGAGCGTCGGTGCCGGGGGCGTCGTCCCAGCGGGGGACCACCTTCTCCATGAGCTCGCGGACGCCGCGGTCCAGGAAGCGCGACATCTGGTCGATGGAGTAGTCCGCGCCGCGCCGCGAGCCGTAGCTGTTGAGCGGGTAGGTGACCGCCAGGTGATTGCGCGCCCGCGTCATCGCCACGTACATCAGGCGCCGCTCCTCCTCCAGCTCGTCGTCGTCGTTCATCGCCCGGGCCATCGGGAAGAAGCCGTCGACGGCCCAGATGAGGAAGACGGCGTCCCACTCCTTCCCCTTGGCGCTGTGGACGGTGCTGAGGACGAGGGCGTCGTCCTCGCCGGCGGCACCGCCGGCCAGGTCCTGGGTGGCCTGCGGGGGCTCGAGGGCGAGGGCGGCGAGGAAGGCGCCGCGGGAGGGGTAGCCGCCGGCGATGACTTGCAGCTGGTCGAGGTCGGCCAGGCGCGGCTCCACCCGGTCGTAGCGCTCGCGCAGGATGTCGTCGTACACCAGGCGCACGCGCGCCAGGTCGTGTCCCACCCGTCCCTCGTCGTCGCCTCCCGCCAGCTGCTCGAGCAGGACGCCCAGGGTGACGTGGGCGGCGCGGGCCCGCGGGGGCGGGGCCCAGCGCTGGAACGCCTTCGGGTCCCACGCGTGGGCGGCCATCGCGGCGATGGCGGCGCGCGCGGTGGCCTCGCCGATCCCCGGCAGGAGCAACAGGATCCGGTACCAGCTGACCTCGTCCCGCGGGTTCTCGATGATGCGGAGGAAGGCGAGGACGTCCTTCACGTGCGCGGCCTCGAGAAACTTGAGCCCCCCCCACTTCTCGAAGGGGATCTTGCGGTTGGTGAGCTCGATCTCGAGGTCGGCCGACATGTAGCCGGCACGGAAGAGGACCGCCATCTCGCGGAGCGGCGTCCCCTCCTCGTGCAGCTCGAGGACGCGCTCGACGACGAAGCGCGTCTGCTGTGCCTCGTCCTGCACCGAGACGAGCCACGGCTTCTCGCCTCCCTCGCGCCGGGTCCAGAGGTTCTTGGTGAAGCGCTCCTCGGCGCGCGAGATGAGGGTGTTGGTGGTGTCGAGGATCGGCTGGGTGGAGCGGTAGTTCTGCTCGAGGGTGACGATCGTCGTCCCCGGGAACTCGCGCGGGAAGTCGAGGATGTTGCGGAAGGAGGCGCCGCGGAAGGAATAGATGCTCTGGGCGTCGTCGCCGACGACGGTGATGTTCCGGTGCGCGCGGCACATCCCCTTGAGGATGCGGGCCTGCAGGAGGTTGGTGTCCTGGTATTCGTCGACGAGGATGTGGTCGTGGAGGGCGGCGATGCGGTCGGCGAGCGCGGGGGCGCTGTCGAGCATCGCCTGCCAGAAGAGGAGGAGGTCGTCGTAGTCGACCAGGTTGCGCGCCGCCTTGCGCTCGGTGTAGTCGGCGAAGACGCGCGTGATGTCGTCCTGGTAGTCGGTGAAGCGCGGATACTCGTCGTGGAGGATGTCGGCGAGGGCGACCTCGGTGTTGACGTGGCGCGAGTAGATGTAGTGCAGCGTTTCCTTCTTGGGGAATCGCTTCTTCGCCTCGCCCAGGCCGAGCTGCGCGCGCGACAGCTGCATCAGGTCCTCGGCGTCGCCCTGGTCCATGATGGTGAAGTCGGCGGGGATCCCGGCGGCGGCTCCAAAGCGGCGCAGCAGCCGGTGACCGGTGCCGTGGAAGGTGCCGCCGGCCACGTGCCGCGAGGCGCTCCCCACCAGGCGCTCGGCGCGCTGGAGCATCTCCTGGGCGGCGCGACGCGTGAAGGTGAGGAGGAGGATGCGCTCGGGGGCGACGCCCTGTTCGATGAGATGCGCGACGCGATAGACCAGGGTGCGGGTCTTTCCGGTGCCGGCGCCGGCGATGATGAGGAGGGGGCCGTCACCGAAGGTGGCGGCGGCGGCCTGCTCGGGGTTGAGCTCGGCGGCGAGGTTGTGCGCCGGGGTGGGGATGTCGGAGGAGCGCGTGTAGAGGCGCGGGTCGGCCATGCCGGAAAGATGGGCAGGGGGGTGGG